>NZ_LIPU01000004.1:0-224094 GCF_001418245.1 Tepidiphilus thermophilus | reverse complement strand
TGGCCAGCATCTTCCCCAACATGGATTCCTGCCTGCGCCTGGTCTCGGCGCTGCTGGCCGAACTCGACGACGAGTGGATGACCGGCAAGGTCTATCTCAACCTCAACCCGTAACCCCGGCGTCATGACCAACACCACGGAAATTTACAGAAAAAAGGTTGCACAACCGTTCGGCGAGCGTGTCGAAGAGCTTCTTGCCGACGCGTCCCTGCGTGAGCGCTTCGAGCGCGCGCTGATCCGGCATCAGGAAGGGCAGCGCGAAGAGATTGAGCTCTTTGACCTGCGGCGACCAGTTGATCGTCGAACCGACGGCCATGTCGATCACGCCCTGGCGCAGCGCGGTGAATTCCTTGGTCTGATCGCCCGAGACGAGCGAGGCGCCGGGATAGACTTTGATTTTGATGCGCCCTTGGGTTTTTTCGTCGACGAGTTCGGCCCACCGTTTGGCGCCCCAGCCCCAGGGAAAAGCCTCGCCGAGCACGGTGGAGAGTTTGTACTCATCCTTGTACGGCCCGGCGGCCGCGGCGGGTTTGCCCAGGCCGAGCAAGGTGGTGCCCAGCAAGGCGGCGAACAGGGCGGTGGTGAGCCAGCGTCGGGTTTTCATCGAAGTCTCCTCTCCAGGGTGTTGTCGTGAGGGTTGCGGGGATGCCTTGAGGGCAGGATCCAGATTCGGCCATTCAGGCTCTGAAAAAACCCCATCATGAAGTATCACCGCAGCGGCTGATGGAGTCAATCATGAGTTCCCTCGATATACTGCCAAGCCCGGCAGTGGCTTCGGCACGTCGGGTTGTCCGTGCGAAAATCCGCTTTTTGCGCTGAAGGATGGTGGATGTGATCGAATTCGACGGCGTGCGCAAGACGTACCGTGTCCGGGGGCAGGAGGTCCTGGCGCTGGAAGTCGAGCGGCTGACGATCGAACGAGGGGAGGTATTCGGCATCGTCGGGCATTCCGGTGCCGGGAAATCCACGCTGCTTCGCCTCGTCAATCTGCTCGAGCGCCCCAGCCAGGGGCGCGTCGTGGTGGAGGGCGAGGACGTCACCCGCCTCGCCCCGGCGCAGCTGCGCGCCTTCCGCCGGCGCATCGGCATGATCTTCCAGCATTTCAACCTGCTCTCGTCGAAGACGGTGGCGGAGAACGTCGCCTTTCCCTTGAAGATCGCCGGCACCGAATCCAGGGCTGCCATCGCGGCGCGGGTCGAGGAGCTGCTCGCCCTGGTCGGCTTGAGCGAGCACGCGGGCAAATATCCTGCCCAGCTCTCCGGCGGGCAGAAGCAGCGCGTGGGCATTGCCCGGGCGCTGGCCTGCCGGCCCTCCATCCTGCTGTCGGACGAGGCCACCAGCGCCCTCGATCCGCAGACCACCCGTTCGGTGCTGCAGCTGCTCTCCGACATCAACCGCCGCCTGGGGCTCACCATCGTGCTCGTCACGCACGAGATGGACGCGGTGCGGCGCGTGTGCGACCGGGTGGCGGTGATGGACGGCGGCCGGGTGGTGGAGACGGGGCCGGTGAGCGAGGTCTTCCTCCATCCACGACATCCCACGACCCGGGAGTTCGTGCTCGAGAGCGAGCACGTCGATACGCAGGAATTCCAGGAGAGCCTACAGCAGGCAGCGGGGCGCGTGGTGCGGCTGACGTTCAAGGGAGCGGCGACCTACCGGCCGCTGCTGGGCGAAGTGGTGCGCCGCTTCGGGGTGGATTTCAGCATCCTCGCCGGGCGCATCGATCACATCAAGGACGTTCCGTACGGTCAATTGACTCTGTCGCTCGTCGGCGGCGACGTGGAGGAGGCGCTGCGGGCGCTCGCCGAGGCGGGGGTGGATGTGGAGGTGCTGCGGTGATGACGCAATGGCTGGTCAACGTGGATTGGCTGGAGATCGGCCGGGCCTGCTGGGATACGCTGGTCATGGTGGGGGTGTCGCTCTTCTTCGCCGTGCTGCTGGGGCTGCCGCTGGGGATCGCGCTCTTTCTCACGGGCAAGCGCCAGCTGCTGGAGCAGCCGCTCGTCTATGCGGTGCTCTCTTTCGTGGTGAATCTGCTGCGCTCCGTGCCCTTCGTGATCCTGCTCATCGTCATGATCCCGGTCACCGTCGTGCTGGTGGGCACCTCGCTGGGCGTGCCAGGGGCGATTCCGCCCTTGGTGGTGGGCGGGGCGCCGCTCTTTGCCCGGCTGGTGGAGGCGGCGCTGCGGGAGGTGGATCGGGGCATCGTCGAGGCGACGCAGGCCATGGGGGCGACGGTGCCGCAGATCGTCTTCGGGGCGCTGCTGCCCGAGGCTTTGCCGGGGATCCTCGCCGGAGTCACCGTCACCTCCATCACCCTGGTGTCGTACGCCGCCATGTCGGGGGTGATCGGCGGCGGCGGCCTCGGGGACCTGGCCATCCGTTTCGGCTACCAGCGTTTCCAGACCGACGTGATGGTCATCACGGTGGCGCTGCTGGTGGTGCTGGTGCAGCTGCTGCAGATGCTGGGCGACCGGCTTGTGCTGCGTTTCAGCCGCCGTTAGCGTGGCAACGGATTTTTTTCTTCACCCAAGGAAGGAGTGTCGTGCCATGAAATGGAAAAACGCCTTGTTGATTCTGAGCGCCTCGCTTGGCCTCGTTCCGGCCGCCTGGGCCGAAAAACTGTCGGTGGCGGCCACGCCCGTGCCGCACGCCGAGATCCTGGAGTACGTCAAACCCATGCTCGCCAAGGAAGGGGTGGAGCTGGAGGTGCGGGTGTTCACCGACTACGTCCAGCCCAACATCCAGGTGGCGCAAAAGCGCATGGACGCCAATTTCTTCCAGCACAAACCCTATCTGGACGAGTTCAACAAGGATCGCGGCACCGACCTGGTGGCGGTGGCCGGGGTGCACATCGAGCCTTTCGGCGCCTATTCCCGCCGCATCAAGAAGCTCGACGAGCTCAAGGAAGGCGCCGTCGTGGCCATTCCCAACGATCCGACCAACGGCGGGCGGGCGCTTCTGCTGCTGCAGCGCGCTGGACTCATCAGGCTCAAGGATCCGGGAAAGATCACCGCTACGCCGCGGGACATCGCCGACAATCCCAAGCGGCTGGGCTTCAAGGAGCTGGAAGCGGCCACGCTGCCGCGCATCCTCGACCAGGTCGATCTGGCCCTCATCAACACCAACTATGCGTTGGAGGCCGGACTCAATCCCACGAAAGACGCGCTCGTCATCGAGGGGGCCGATTCGCCCTACGTGAACGTGCTGGTGGCCCGGCCGGACAACAAGGACGGCGAGGCCATGCAAAAACTCGTGCGCGCCTTGCACTCGGAGGCGGTGAAGCGCTTCATCCTCGAGAAGTACCAGGGGGCCGTGGTGCCGGCGTTTTGAGCCGAGGCCGCCGATCCGCTCCAGAGTGGACGGATCGGTTCGCGGAATGCACTGAAACGGTGCGTCCGCGCGCGGGGGCGCGCCAGGGGCGGCCCGATCCCGTCGCGCTCCATCGTTCGGATTTCTCGATTCCGTAGCACCAGCCTGAGGGGACGCGGTTCGTTGCCGCGTCCCCTTTTCGCTTTTCCTGCATTTTGGCACGTTCCGTGCTTACGTCGTGGTGGGCATTCCCGCTACGGAGAAGAATCATGAAATTCGTCATGGCGATCATCAAGCCGTTCAAGCTCGACGAGGTGCGCGAGGCGCTCTCGGAAAATGGCGTGCAGGGGCTCACGGTGAGCGAGGTCAAGGGGTTCGGCCGGCAGAAGGGGCACACGGAACTCTACCGCGGGGCGGAGTACGTGGTCGATTTCCTGCCCAAGGTGAAGCTCGAAGTGGCCATACCGGACGAGCTGCTCGAGCAGGTGCTTGAGGCGATCGAGAAGTCTGCCTTCACGGGGAAGGTGGGCGACGGAAAGATCTTCGTCTTCGAACTCGCGGAGGCGGTTCGCATCCGCACCGGCGAGACCGGGACGGCGGCGCTGTGATCTGGACGATGAGGAGAATCATCATGATGAAGAAGAAGTGGTTCGGCGGGGTCGGCTCCTTGGTGGCTCTGGCAACGGTCTCCCTGCCTTCCTGGGCGCAGGAGGCGGCCAGCACGGCCGCGCCCGTGGTGCATCGCGGCGACGTCGCCTGGATGATGACCTCTACCCTGCTGGTGCTGATGATGATCGTGCCGGGCTTGGCGCTCTTCTACGGCGGCATGGTACGGGCGAAGAACGTGCTCTCCGTGCTCATGCAGGTGCTGATGGTGACGGCGCTGGTGCTCGTGCTGTGGGCCTGCTATGGCTATAGCCTCGTCTTCACCGAGTCGATGCCCTGGCTGGGGTCGTTTTCCAAGGTGTTCCTCGCCGGCGTCACGCCCGACAGCCTGGCCGACACCTTTACCGCCGAGGTGAAGCTGCCGGAATACGTCTATGTCGCCTTCCAGGGGACGTTTGCCGCCATCACCTGCGCGCTGGTGGTCGGGGCCTTTGCCGAGCGCATCAAGTTTGCCGCGGTGATGGTCTTCATGGTGCTGTGGTTCACCTTCTCCTACCTGCCGATCGCGCACATGGTCTGGGGGCCGGGCGGATGGCTGCTCGGCGCCGGGGCGATCGACTTCGCCGGCGGCACGGTGGTGCACATCAATGCCGGCGTGGCCGGGCTGGTGGGCGCGATGCTCGTGGGCAAGCGCATCGGCTATGGGCGGGAGGCGCTTGCGCCGCACTCGCTGCCGCTCACCATGGTGGGGGCCTCGCTCTTGTGGGTGGGCTGGTTCGGTTTCAACGCCGGCTCCAACCTGGAAGCGACTTCGGGCGCGACGCTCGCCTTCCTCAACACGCTGCTCGCCACGGCGGCGGCGGTGCTCTCCTGGAGCGCGGTCGAGGCGCTCGTCAAGGGCAAGCCTTCCATGCTCGGGGCGGCTTCGGGCGCGGTGGCCGGGCTCGTGGTCATCACGCCGGCCTGTGGCACGGTGGGCCCGATCGGCTCGATCGTGATGGGCTTGATCGGCGGCGTAGCCGGGCTGTGGGGCGTGAGCGCGCTCAAACGCTGGCACGGCATCGACGATTCGCTCGATGCCTTCGGCGTGCATGGGGTGTGCGGCATCGTGGGGGCGTTGCTCACCGCGGTCTTCACTTCCCCTGCCCTGGGCGGCACGGGCAACGGCAAGGCGGATTTCTCGGTGATGCATCAGCTGTGGGTACAAGGTTGGGGCGTGCTCACCACCATCGTGGTGAGTGGCGTGGTGGCTTTCCTCGCCTACAAGATCGCCGGTGCGCTCACCGGGGGCTTGCGCGTGAGCGAGGAAGAAGAGCGCGAGGGGCTGGACGTGGCTACCCACGGCGAGACGGCCTACCGCCTATAGTCTCCTCTCCGACGGCGATTCCTGTCGTTGCCCCCGGTGATGAACCGGGGGCTTTTTCTTGGCCTGGACCCAGGGGTCGTGCTAGCATGGGGGCATCCGTCCGGTTGCACGCCGCCCATGAAAGACACGAGCCGTCTGATCCTCACCTATACGATGGAAGTGTCCCTTCCCGAGCCTTTGCAGAAGATGCCGCGCGCCGATCTGGCGCGCATCGTCGATGGTCTGCTCGGCGACGTGGTGCATCAGGGCTTGAAGGCGGTGGCGACGAAGCGCCTGCAGGGTAGCGGCATCATGATCCACAAGATGCAGCACCACGTCGATGTCGAACGGCCCCGGCGCGAGCCGGGTCAGACGATTCCCAAGGAGCTGCTGGTGCGCGCGGCACCGCACCTCACCGACGAGGAGCTCGCCGAGCTGGAGGCGCGCGTGGGCAACGTCCCTTTCCTTGCCGAGGAGGAGCTGGAGAAGCGCTTGCGCACCCAGGCGCTGAAGCTGTGCAACGACGTGCGGCTCGCGCCGGTCGTGGTGCGCGGCGTGCGGCCCAACGACGAGCCGCTCGAAACCGAGGCGCAGCTCAATTTCACCCATGGCTCGGTCTTCTTCGACGAGTCGCAGCGCAACCTGCGGCTGAAGGCGAACGCACCCGTGGAGGTCCTGCTGCCGGGCGCAGAAACGCCCGTTCTCGGCCGCTATCTCGGAACCACCTTGGGTGGACCGGTAGTGGAAGTTCCCCTCCACCTGCTCGCGCCTTATCGCGACTTCCTGCTCGCCGCCTGGCAGGGCGGACGCGGCTGAGCCTCTTCTGCCGCGTAGGGGCCGGGGGCCTTGCGCTCCGTGGTATGCTGCATTTCACCGTCCCTTTGTGGTGAGTTCCACGATGTCGTCCATGAGCCGAAGGAACAGGTCTTTTCATGCGCAGTCGCCCCTGGAGGTGACCGAGCAGTTGGCCACGAATCTGCAGTGTGGCCTGACCCAGGCCGAGGCCGAGCGGCGGCTCGCCGTCCATGGCCCGAACCGCTTGCCGGAAGAGCCGCCCGATCCGGCCTGGCTGCGGCTGCTGCGCCAGTTCCACAATCCCCTGATCTACGTGTTGCTGGTGGCGGGAATCTTGACGGCCTACCTCGGGCACTGGATCGATGCGGCGGTGATCTTCGCGGTGGTGATCGTCTCGGCGGTGCTGGGCGCGCTCCAGGAGGGGAAGGCCCAGCGGGCGCTCGCGGCGGTGAAGTCGATGCTGGCGCAAACCGCGGTGGTGATCCGCGACGGACGGCGGCGTCAGATCGCTGCCGAGGAGCTGGTGCCGGGTGACCTCGTCTTCCTCGAATCGGGGATGGTGGTGCCGGCCGACTTACGTCTGGTTGCCGCGCGCCGGCTGGCCGTGGACGAGGCCGTGCTCACGGGGGAATCGCTGCCGGTGGAGAAGGATCCGGAGCCCGTCGACGAGGCGGCTCCGCTCGCTGAGCGACGCTGCATGGCCTACAGCGGCACCACGGTGGTGCGTGGCCAGGGCCTGGGGGTGGTGGTAGCCACGGGCGGGGACAGCGAGCTCGGGCGCATCGGCAAGCTGGTGGCCAGCGTCTCGCGGCTGGAAACGCCGCTCACCCGCCGCTTGACGCGGTTCGCCCAGGGTGCGGCGGCGGTGATCGTGGGCGTGTCGGCGCTGCTCTTCGCCTGGGCCTATTGGGGGCTGGGGCAGCCGCTCGACGAGATCTTCCTTGCGGTGGTGGGGATCGCGGTGGCGGCCATCCCCGAGGGATTGCCGGCCATCGTCACCATCATCCTGGCAATCGGCGGACAGCGATTGGCGCAGCACCAGGCCATCGTGCGCCGCCTGCCGGCGGTGGAGACGCTCGGATCGGTCACCGTGATCTGCACCGACAAGACGGGGACGCTGACGCGCAACCAGCTCACCGTCACCTCGGTGCTGCTGCCGCACGACAGCGTGGAGGTGTCGGGTTCGGGCTATGAGCCGACGGGAGCGTTCCTGCGCGACGGACGCCCGCGGCTGCCGGAGAGCGTGCGCGGCCTGGTGCGGCTTGCACGCGCCTCGCTGCTGTGCAACGACGCCGCGCTCCATGCGGATGCCGAAGGGCACTGGCATGGCGAAGGGGACCCGCTCGAAGTCGCCCTCATGAGCATGGCGCTGAAGGCGGGGCTGGACCCAGAGCGCGAGCGCCGCTGCTGGCCGCGGGTCGACCTGATCCCCTTCGAGCCGGAACGGCGCTGGATGGCGACGCTCAATCGCGATCATCACGGGAATCACGTGATTTTTCTCAAAGGGGCACCCGAAGTGGTGTTGGCGCACTGCTACAGCGATGCCGACGGCCAGCCGCTCGACATGGCCGGCTGGGGAGAGCGGCTGATGCGCGAAGCGGCCAAGGGGCGGCGGATGATCGCGCTCGCCTGGAAACGGCTGTCCAGTCCCAAGGAGGCGCTGAGTCTGGAGGACGTCAACGGCGGCTTTGCCCTGCTGGGCGTAGTGGGGCTGGAGGATCCGCCGCGGCCGGAAGCGAAGGAGGCGATCCGCGAGTGCCACGAGGCCGGCATCCGGGTGCTGATGATCACGGGCGATCACCCGGTCACGGCCCAGGCGATCGGGCAGATGCTGGGACTGCGCGCCGAGGCGCCCCTCACCGGTGTGGAGATCGAACGGCTCGACGACGCAGCCCTGGGCGCGCGCATCGCCGAGACGGACGTCGTCGCACGGGCCGCGCCGGAGCACAAGCTGCGTCTGGTGCGGGTGCTGCAGGGGCAGGGCCACATCGTGGCCATGACCGGCGACGGGGCCAACGACGCGCCGGCGCTGCAGGCGGCCGACATCGGAGTGGCCATGGGCAAGCGCGGCACCGATGCGGCGCGTCAGGCTTCGGCCATGGTGCTCGCCGACGACAACTTCGCCACCATCGCCCAGGCCGTGCGCTGGGGGCGCGTGGCCTACGACAACATCAAGAAGGCGCTGCTCTTCGTGCTGCCGACGAATGTGGCGCAGGCGTTGGTCGTGGCGATCGCGCTGGCGGCGGGCTGGTCGCTGCCGATCTCGGCCACGCAGATCCTGTGGGTGAACCTGGTGACGGCGGTGACGCTGGCGATCGCCGTGGCGTTCGAGATGCCGGAACCGGACGTGATGCAGCGCCCGCCGCGCCCGCCGGTCGAGCCTTTGGTCACGGGGGCCATGGCGTGGCGCGTCGTCTTCATCGGCGTGCTGATCTGCCTCTTGTCCTACGGCGCCTACGGTATCTCCCTCGTGCGCGAGCTCGGCGAGGACTTCGCCCGCACGGCGGCCACGCATACGCTGGTGTGCGCCGAAGTGGTCTATCTCTTCAGCTGCCGGCGCTTCGTCGCGAGCGGCTGGAGCCTGGAAGTCCTGCGGGGCAATCCGGCGCTGTGGCCGGTGATCGGGGTGCTGGCGCTGCTGCAGCTGGCTTTCATCTATGCCCCGCCGCTGCAGCTGCTCTTTCGCACCGCGGCGCTCGATGCCTTTGCCTGGGCGTATGCGCTCGCCGGGGCGCTGGCGGCTTTCGCGGTGGTCGAAGTGGAAAAGGCCGTGTTGCGGCGCATGGGGCGCGTCGCCCTGTGAGCGGCGGCGCGCTCAGCCGGCCGCAAGGCGCTCGAGCGCCTCGATCACCCGCTCGGCTGCGCTGAAGCCGGTCTGGGCCGCGATTTCCACCATGCAGGTAGGGCTGGTGACGTTGATCTCGGTGAGCCGTCCGCCGATGAGGTCGAGCCCCACGATCAAAAGCCCCCGCTGCCACAGGATGGGCGCGAGCGCCTCGGCCACTTCCCGCTCGGCCTCGGTGAGCGGCACGGCCACGCCGCGTCCGCCCGCGGCGAGGTTGCCGCGCGTCTCGCCGGGCTTGGGGATGCGGGCGAGCGCATAGGGCATCACTTGCCCGGCGATCACGAGCACCCGTTTGTCGCCGTCGCGGATCTGCGGCAGGTATTCCTGGGCCATGATGGTACGGTGCC
Organism: Tepidiphilus thermophilus; assembly: GCF_001418245.1. Classification (NCBI taxonomy): domain Bacteria; kingdom Pseudomonadati; phylum Pseudomonadota; class Hydrogenophilia; order Hydrogenophilales; family Hydrogenophilaceae; genus Tepidiphilus; species Tepidiphilus thermophilus. Next base: position 214,845 of record NZ_LIPU01000004.1, on the reverse strand, counting down.
CGTGGTGCGTCAGCGTCTCGACGATCACGTAGCGGTTGTGGTCCTCGCGATGCACGCGGAAAATCTGGCTTCCGCCCATGCCGTCGAGCGGCTTGAGGATCACGTCGCCCAAAGCGTCGATGAAGGCGTGGATGCGCTCGGGGTCGCGCGCCACCATCGTGGCGGGCGTAAACTGCGGGAATTCCAGGATGGAGAGTTTCTCCGAATGGTCTCGGATCGCCCGCGGCCGGTTCCAGACGCGGGCCCCTTGCGCCTCGGCGCGCTCCAGCAGCCAGGTGGCGGTGAGGTATTCGAAGTCGAAGGGCGGATCCTGGCGCATGAGGAGGGCGTCGAATTGGTCGGCGCGCACGCGCGCTTCGGAGACGACCTCGTACCAGGCGCCGGCTCCACCGTCGGTCAGCGCGATGAGCTGGGCCGAGAGCCACACGGCGCCTTCTTCCCAGCAAAGTCCCTCGCGCTGGCAGGTCCAGATCTCGTGGCCGCGCGCCTGGGCGGCGCGCATCATGGCAATCGACGAATCCTTCGTCACTTTCAGCTTGGGCAGAGGGTCGACGAGAAAGGCGAGTTTCATGCCGTATCTCCTTCCGCGCCGAAACGGGCGACGAGTTCCTCGATCTCGATGGCGGCGGCGAGCAAGCCCAGGCGCGCCACCACGCCGTAGGCGTAGAAACGGTTGGGTTCGGCGTCGGGGGCGAGGCCCGAGTCGGGCAGCGAGCAGCTCGCCGCGAAGCGCAGCGGCTCGAAGTGCATGCCCGGCGCGTTGAGGTTCTCGTCGGGGCCGCGTTCGGTGTGTACCCGGTAGAATCCGCCCACCACGTAATGATCGATCATATAGACGACCGGTTCGCACACCGCCTCGCCCAGGCGCTCGAACGTGGGCACGCCTTCCTGCACGATCACCTGGTGCACTTCCAGTCCTTCCTTCACCTTGGCCATCTTGTTGCGCTGCCGCCGCGAGAGCTCGCGCAGCTCGGCCGGGTCCTTGACCGTCATCACGCCCATGCCGTAGGTGCCGGCGTCGGCCTTGACGACGAGGAAAGGCTCCTGGTCGATGCCGCGGGCGGCGTAGGCGGCGCGGATTTCGGCGAAGAGCTCGGCGGCGGTGTCGGCGAGCCGGTCTTCCCCTTCCTTGCTCTGGAAATCCAGGCCGGACACGACGCGGTGCGCCGGAATGAGGTACCAGGGATCGAGTCCGATCGCCTCGGCGAAGTCGGTGGCGACGCGGGCGTAGATCTCGGCGTGGTGCGATTTGCGCCGCGTGTGCCAGCCCGCCACCAGGGGAGGGATCACGTTCTGCTCGCTGAGTCCGCGCAGAATCGGTGGCACGCCGGCCGAGAGGTCGTTGTTGAGCAGGATGGCGCAGGGGTCGAAGTCGGCGAGCCCCAACCGGTTTCCGCGGCGCACCAAGGGCTCGACGAGCACGCGCTCGCCCTCGGCCGCTTCGAGCTCGGTGGGGGCAGTGATTTCCGGCAAGAGCGAGCCGATGCGAACTTCCAGCCCGGCCAGGCGCAGGATGCGCTGCAGGCGGGCGATATTCAGGAGATACCAGCGGTTGCGCGTGTGGTTCTCGGGGATGAGCAGCAGGCGCTTGGCTTCGGGGCAGACGCGTTCGATCGCCACCTGGGCTGCCTGCACCGCCAGCGGCAGGAAGTCGTCGGAGAGGTTGTTGAATCCGCCGGGAAAGAGGTTGAGATCGACCGGGGCGAGCTTGAAGCCGGCGTTGCGCAGGTCGGTGGAGGCGTAGAAAGGAGGCGTATGCTCGCAAAAGCCGCCGCGGAACCATTGTTCGATCGCCGGCAGTTCTTCGAGGAACTGGCGCTCGATGGCGAGCAGGGGCCCGGTGAGGGCGGTCGTGAGGTGAGGCACCGTCATGAAGGGCATCCTTGCAGAGGGTTCGTCTGCGATTGTACCGGTTACGCCGCGTCGTCACACTGCCCGGGGAGGAATCGGGTAAAGGAAGCGGGTAGCGGTGCGCGCTCCAGGCTGCGCTGCGAAAAGAGAAAGCGCCCGTCGCACACGAATCCGAGCTCGGCCCAGGGGACCTCGTCGTTGAGCGCGGCGGCGAGCGCATCGACGTCGAGCTGCGGATCGTGGGGAAAGATCGCCAGCACGCTGCCGTCCCAGTCGCGGCAGGGGTGGACGAAGAAGGGACGCGGGGCGCGGGTGCGACCGTTCACGTACACCCGCGGCGCGTCGCTTTCTCGATGGGTGCGCCCCCATTCCCACCAGTTATGCTCATCGAAATCCCGCACGCGCCGCGCAAGGAGCCGCTCGCGAAAGGGGAGAAGCTCGACGGGCGGCGGTTCGCCGGGGCGCACGAAGCGCATGGGTCGGGTTCGGCCATCGCGCACGGTGGAGGAACAGACGAATTCGCGGTTCGCCCAGCGCGGGTCGGCGTAGATCTCGTCCGCTCCCGAGACGGCACCGACGCACACCCGTGCGATCTGCGACAGGCGTAGGGGGTACGTGCCGCGCACGAAGGCCAGATGCCCGTCGTGTTCGAGCACGGTGCGCGCTTCCCACGGCGGCGGGGCCTCGTCTTCGGGGGCGGGCAGAACGGCGGCGAGCGCCGCGAGCCGCTCCTGCCAGCCGGCCTCCCGACCCAGCTCGGCATAGCGCAGCGTGTGCGCCCGCCGGCCGCGCTCGAAGCGCCAGATGAGGCAGTTGGGCACGGCCCCGGCAAAGAGGCGCGCATCGCCCGTGTCGATCACTTCGGTGAAGCTTCCTTCGGTGAGCAACCAGCGGTTGAGCCGTCGGGCGGCGGTGGCTTTGAGGAAATCGCGCGGGGTGATGAAGATGAGTTCGCCGCCCGGTTCGAGGTGGCGCACCGCTTTCTCGATGAAGTGCAGGTAGAGATTGGCATGCCCGTCGAGCAGGTGGCTATCGAGCCGCGCAGCGGTCTCCGGCAGCACGTCGCGGCGGCGCACATAGGGCGGATTGCCGATGATGGTGTCGAACTTCTCGTGCTCGGGCAGGGCGAAGAAATCGAGGCGGCACGCCCGCGGCGGACACACGCGCGGGTCGAGTTCGCAAGCGAGGGCACCGGGTTCGAGAAAGCGCAGGAAGGCACCATCGCCGCAGGCAGGCTCCAGGACGCGCCCGCGGCGGCGGCGCAGGCACAGCATGGCGCGCACCACGGGCTCGGGCGTGAACACCTGCCCCAGCGCGTCCGGCGGAATTTCTTCTATCATGGAGCGGGATGATAGCCGATTCCGCAGCCCTGCCGCAGGAGGACAGAATGCACGATAGCGCTTGGATGACGTGCGATCCCGCCGGCCGCCGGCCAATGACGCGGCGCGAGGCGCTCAAGCTGCTGGGCGCAAGCCTGACCGCGCCGCTCTTTTCTGGCTGCGCCACTTCGCCCATCACCGGTGAGACCATCTTCGTCGGCATGAGCGAAGCGCAGGAGATCGCGCTCGACCGGAAGCTGGCGCCGCAGCAGTTCTCGCAGGATCTGGGGCCGATCCAGCAGGCGTCGGTCAATGCCTATGTGGGCGAGGTGGGCGCGAGGGTGCATGCGGTGAGCCACCGGCCGCACCTGCCCTATTCGTATCGGGGCCTGAATGCGAATTACCTCAATGCCTACACTTTCCCCGCCGGATCGGTCGGTGTGACGCGAGCCCTGCTGGTGCGGCTCGACGATGAAGCGCAGCTCGCGGCAGTGCTCGGCCACGAGATCGGCCACGTCAACGCGCGCCACTCGGCGCAGCAGCAGGCCAAGGCGATGCTGGCGCAGGTGGCGCTCACCGCGCTCGATGCGGCCACGAGCAGGAGCGAGTGGGGGCAGCTGCTGGTGCAGGGCGGCGCGCTCGGGGCGAGCGCCTTGCTCGCCTCTTATTCGCGCGAACAGGAGCGGGAGGCGGATTACCTCGGGCAGCGCTACCTGGTGCTCGCGGGCTACCCGGCAAGCGCCATGGTGCGCTTGCATCAGGTGCTGCTCGAAGAAGAAAAGAACCAGCCCGGGCTGCTCGAGACGATGTTTTCGACGCACCCCATGACGCAGGAGCGGATCCAGCGGGCGCAGTGGCTGGCCGAGACCGAGTTCGCCGACGGCGAGCGTTTCCCCGTGCAGCGCGAGCGCTTCATGGACCGCACGGCACCGTTGCGCGCGCTGCGACCGACCATCGAGCGTTGCCGTCGCGGAGAAGAGGCGATGGGGGAGAAAAAGCTCACCGAGGCCGAGCAGCACTTTCGCGAGGCGATCACACTCACGCCGGACGATTACGCCGCCAACCTGCGCCTGGCGCAGATCCTGCTCGCACGCGGCCGGCTCGACGAGGCGCGTTCCTATGCCGAGCATGCCCGCGCCGTCTATCCCCAGGAAGCGCAGGCGCACAAGGTGCTCGCCGCCGCCGCCCTGCAGCAGCGCCGCTACGAGGAGGCTCTGGTTGCGCTGGAGGCCTACGACCGCTTGCTGCCGGGGGATGCCGGCATCACCTTTCTGCGCGGCGTCTCGCTCGAGGGGCTGGGGCGGCGGCAGGAAGCGGCGCGCCTCTACGCCGACGTGCTGCAGCGCAGCGGCGGCCAGGGTCAGGCGGCGGCCTATGCCCGGCAGCGTCTGCGGCAGTGGGGCTATTTGAGATGAACGATCGTTCGAAATCCGTTTCGAACTAATGTTAGAATCGAACGGCACATTTCATTCCGCTCAGGAGAAGACCATGCCCGTTCCCGCCGCCTTCACAGGGCGTTTCCGTGTGCCGGTGATCGCCGCGCCCATGTTCCTCGTCTCCGGTCCCGAGCTCGTCATCGCCTGCTGCACCTCGGGCGTGGCCGGTACCTTCCCTTCGCTCAACGCCCGGCCGGCAAGCGAACTCGAGGTCTGGCTTTCGCGCATCGAGGAGGCGCTGGCGGCCTTCCAGCGCGAGCATCCCGACCGGCCCTGCGCGCCCTACGGGGTGAACCTCATCGTGCACCACACCAATTCCCGCCTGCAGGAGGATCTGGCCTGCATCGTGGCACACCGCGTGCCTTTCGTCATTACCAGCCTGGGTAATCCCAAGGACATCGTGGAGGCGGTGCATGGCTACGGCGGGCTCGTGTTCCACGACGTGATCCGGGCGCGGCACGCGCGCAAGGCGATCGAGGCGGGGGTCGATGGCATCATCGCCGTGTGCGCCGGCGCAGGCGGGCATGCCGGCACGCAGAGCCCTTTCAGCCTGGTGCGCGAGATCCGCGAATTCTGGGAGGGGACCTTGATCCTTGCCGGGGCGATTTCCGACGGCTACGGGGTGCGCGCGGCCGAAGTGCTCGGAGCCGACTTCGCCTATCTCGGCACGCGTTTCATCGCCACGGAGGAGTCGATGGCACCCCAGCCGTACAAGGAGATGCTGCTTCGATCGCGCGCCGATGACGTGGTCTATACCGACGCGATCTCGGGGGTCAATGCCAACTTCCTCTGGCCCAGCCTGGAAGCGGCCGGCCTCACGCCCGAGAAACTGCAGCAGCTCGCGGGCAAGGGGAAGCTGCACGACATCGGCGCGGAAGTGCGCGCCTGGCGCGACGTGTGGAGCGCAGGGCACGGCGTGTCGCTCATCCACGAGGTGGTGCCGACGGCGACGCTCGTGGAGCGGCTCGCGCGCGAATACGAAGCGGCCTGCGCCCTGCCGCGCAGCCCGGCGCTCGCCCGCTGATTCAGCGAGAGGGGCGGGAGGTTTTGCTGGCTTCCCGCTCGGCCGCCGTCGCCGGTTCTTCGCCCCTTTCTTCCTGCGCGAGCGCCGCTTCGAGCGGCGGGTGCAGCTTCACCGGCCGCTGGGCCATCTTCTGCCGCAGGCGGATGTTGAGCATCTCGACGCCGGCCGAGAAGGCCATGGCGAAGTAGACGTAGCCCTTGGGCACGTGCAGGCCGAAGCTCTCGGCAATGAGCAGCACGCCGATCACCACGAGAAAGCTCAGCGCCAGCATCTTGATGGTGGGGTGACGCTCGATGAAGGCGCTGATCGCGCCGGCGGTGAACATCATCACGACCACGGCGACGACGATGGCAGCGATCATCACTGGGATCTGGTTGACGAGCCCCACGGCGGTGATGACCGAGTCGAGCGAGAAGACGATGTCGATGAGGGCGATCTGGGTGACGATGACGGCGAAATTGGCATGTACCCGCGCCACGCCGTGCTCGTCGCTGCCTTCCAGCGCTGCGTGGATCTCCATCGTGCTCTTCCACAGCAGGAAGAGGCCGCCGCCCAGCAGGATCAGGTCGCGCCCGGAAAAGTCGTTCCCCAGCACGGTGAAGAGCGGGTCGGTGAGCCGCATCATCCAGGAGAGCGTGAGCAGCAGCGCGATGCGCGTGCCCATGGCCAGCGCCAGCCCGATGAAGCGGGCCGAGGCCTGGCGCGCCGGCGGCAGGCGCCCGACGAGGATGGCGATCATGATGATGTTGTCGACGCCGAGCACGATCTCGAGCGCGGTGAGGGTGAGGAAGGCGATCCACAAGCCGGGGTCGAGCAGGGCTTCCATGGGCACAGGGTTTCCGCGTGGGGCGATGGTTGCATTATAAATGTTCCCCTTTCGCAGCGGCACCTTTTCGCTAGAATGAGGGGACCGCGGCTCGTAGTGCCGCGTTCGATGGAGTCGATCATGCTGTGGGGTCTCACGGCCTTGCTGGCGTTGCAGCTCGCCGGTGAAGTGGTGGTGCGCTTCTTCCACTGGCCGGTGCCGGGGCCGGTGATGGGCTTGGTGTTCGCGCTCGCGCTCCTCTTTCCGTTGGGGCGGGTGCCCAAACCGGTAGAAGATGCAGGGGGGACGCTGCTGCGCCACCTCTCGCTGCTCTTCGTGCCGGCCGGCGTGGGGGTGGTGGCACACTGGGAGCGCCTGCAGCAGGCTTGGCTGGTGATCGGCGTGGTGTTGCTCGTGAGCACGCTCCTCGGTTTGGCGGTGTCGGCCTGGGTGTTCGAGCGCCTGGCGGGAGGGGAAGATGCCCTTTGAAGCGATCGCACCCTGGCGCGAGCTGTGGGTGTATCTGTCGGCCACGCCGCTCTTCAGCCTGACGATCACGCTGGCGGTGTATCTCGTCTGGGAATGGGTGCATCGGCGGGCCGGTCTGCATCCGCTGCTCAACCCCGTCGCCTGGAGCATCGCCACCCTCGGGGCGCTGCTCTTGGGTTCCGGCCTGCCTTATCCAGCCTATTTCGCCGGGGCGCAGTTCATCCACTTCCTCTTGGGCCCGGCCACCGTGGCCCTGGCGATTCCGATCTTTCACCAGCGCCGCCGCGTAGCGGCGCACGCCAAGGCGGTGGCAGTGGCGCTTCTGGCCGGTTCGGTGACGGCCGCCGGCAGCGCCGTGGCTCTGGGTGCGGCGCTGGGATTGGACGCGACCATGCTGCGCACGCTCGCGCCCAAGTCGGTGACGAGCCCGATCGCCATGGCGGTGAGCGAGCAGATGGGCGGCATCCCGGCGCTCGCGGCGGTGTTCGTCATTGTCACCGGCATCCTCGGTGCGCTCTTCGGGCCGCTGCTCTTCGCGGCGATGCGGGTGCGCTCTTCCGCAGCCAAGGGCCTGGCGCTGGGGGTAGTCGCGCACGGCATCGGCACGGCCCGAGCCATGCAGATCGATCCGGTGGCCGGCGCGTTCGCCGCCCTGGGGATGGGGCTGAACGGGGTGGTGACGGCGGTGGTGTTGCCGTGGCTAGGGTGAGAGGGGAATCGTGCCGACCATCAGCATGTTCTATGGATTGATCGTCCGAATGCTGTATATAGACGTACAGTAGCACCATTTGCCGCACTTGCATGTCGAATATCAGGGCGAAGAGGCGGTGGTGAGCATTCCGGAAGGGGAATTGCTCGAGGGAAGTCTGCCACCGAAAAAATTGCGCATCCTTCAGGCATGGATTGCGATTCACGAAGAAGAACTGATGGCTGATTGGGCGCTGGCGACGCGTGGCGAGCCTGTCTTCCCCATCGATCCGCTGAAGTGAGGAAAACGTCATGGTGCGAGTACGTTCCGTCGAGATCGAGCCGAATTTCCATCTGCGGCTTACCTTTACCAACGGTGAGACACGGTGTTTCGACATGCGCCCCTATCTCGATCTTCCTGTGTTTCGCCGGCTGCGCGATCCGGCGTTCTTTGCCCTGGCGCACGTCGAGTACGGCACCGTGGTCTGGCCGGGGGCAATCGATATCGCCCCCGAAACGCTCTACGAACGTTCTATGGCGGTGGTACGGACGGAGACATCGCATCATGCCTGAATGTAGCCACGCGATTGCGCTGAAAGTAAGTCGATGAGCAAACGGGAAACGGCCGGCGGCGCCGGCGAGCGGGTGCGCCTAGACAAGTGGCTGTGGGCGGCGCGGTTCTTCAAGACGCGCACGCTGGCGCAGGAGGCGATCGAGGGCGGTCACGTCAAGGTGCAGGGGGCGCGGGCCAAGCCCTCGCACGAGGTGAAGCCGGGCGAGCGGCTCACCATCACCATCGGCGAATACGTCTGGGAGATCACGGTAAAGGCGCTGTCGGCGCGCCGCGGGCCGGCGAGCGAGGCGCGGCTCCTCTACGAGGAGGATCCGGCAAGCCTCGCGCGGCGGCAGGAGGCGGTGGCGCGCAAGCGGGAACGGCGCGAGCCGCGCGTGCGCGGGGACGCGGTGGATAGGGCGAAGCTGCGCGCCCTCAAGCGCGGCGGCTGACTCAGGGAGCGGACGCCGGCGTTTCGCTGGCTGCTGGGGGTGCGTTCGGGGCTGCTTCTTTTTCGGTGGCGGGCTGCGTCCCCTCCGCCGTGCCCTGCTTCTCGGCGCGCGCCCGTTCACGGGCCTCTTTTTCCGCCTTCTTGCGCTCGATTTCGATCTGGCGTGCCTGGATTTCGAGCTGACGGGCCTTTTGCAGCATCTCGAGGCGCTTTTCGTGGGCTTCGTCGATGCAGGCGTTGACGAGGAAGCGCTTCTGGCACTCGATGCGGGCGCGGTCGACGATCTCGTCGGCTTCGCGGCGCAGCTGCCGCGCTTCTTCGCGCATGCGCTTGACTTCGTCGTCGGTCGTGGCGACGGTGGCGGCGACGGCGGACAATCCGAGAATGAAAAGGCCGATGAACGCGAGAGAGCGGCTCATGGAAGGATGGGCGACGGAAGAATGCGATATTCTACCCCTTCTTCACGAAAGGGGAACGGGATGCGTGATGGGCCGTGGCTGCGAGGTCTGCGGGACGGGGTTCCCATCGCCCTGGGCTACCTGCCGGTGGGGGTGACCTTCGGGGTGGTGGCCACCCAGCAGGGCATGAGCGCGATGGAAGCCACGCTCACCTCGATCATCGTCTATTCCGGAGCGGCGCAGTTCATGCTGGTGGGGCTGCTCGCGGCAGGAACGCCGATGGCGCTGACCGTCGGCTTGTGCCTGCTGCTCAACGCCCGTCATGCGCTCTACGGCCCGGCGATCGCGGCCTATCTACCGGCAAGCCCCTCGCGTCTGTCTGCTCTGGCTTTCGGGCTCACCGACGAGGTGTTCGCCGTGGCCCTTGGGCGATTACCGGCCCAGCCGGCAGCCCAGCGTCCCTTGTGGCTTGCCGGGGTAGAGGCCATGGCCTACGCGTCGTGGGTAGGCGCGAGCGCGGCCGGAGCGCTCGCCGGCGACTGGATCCGCAGCCATCTGCCGCTGCTCGCCGAATCTTTGCCGATCGCCCTGTCGGCCCTCTTCCTCGTCCTGCTGCTGCCCCATGCCCATGCGGGACGGCGCGGGGCGATTCTGGTGACGGTGGGCGTGGCCGCTGCCTTCGCCTTGGCGCAGCACGCGGCGCTAGGGCTGCTGCTCGCCGCGGTGCTCGGCGCGCTCTTGGCAGGAATCGGGGAGGTGCGATGCGCACGGAAATCCTCTTGATGCTGGTGGCGATCGGCCTGGGGACCTATGCTCTGCGCGCCTTGCCCCTCATCGGGGCGCGCCGGCTCGACCCGGCGGGCAAGGTGTTTCGCACCCTGCAACTCCTGGGGCCGATGCTCATCGCCGCCTTGCTGGGGGTGTCGGTGATCGGCGACGTGCGCGGTCATGGAGCGGGCGGTTGGCTGCCGGAACTGCTCGGCCTGGGAGCGACGCTGGCGGTGCAACGCCGCTTCGGTGGCTTCGTCGCGCCCATTCTCGCCGGCGTGGCGGCCTGCGCGCTCGGTTTGGCCCTGCTGCGCTCGTGGGGTGCCGGAATCGGGTAGAATGCCCCGCTGTCACGCGCTTTGCGGGTAGCCGGGAGTGGCCATGGAACTCGTCTGTCTCGATGTCGAAGGGGTGCTGATCCCCGAGATCTGGATCGCGTTCGCCGAGCGCACGGGGATCGCCGAATTCCGGCGTACCACGCGCGACGAGCCCGATTACGACAAGCTCATGCGCTATCGGCTGGCGCTCTTGGAGCGTCATGGCCTGCGCCTGCCGGACATCGAGGCGGTGATCGCTTCGATGACGCCGCTGCCCGGCGCCAAGGCTTTTCTGGATGCGCTGCGCGAGCGCTACCAGGTGATCCTGCTCTCCGACACTTTCCAGGAATTCGCGCGCCCGCTGATGCGCCAGCTCGGCTGGCCCACCCTGTTCTGCCATTCGCTGGAAGTGGACGACGCCGGCCGCGTGGTGGATTACCGCCTGCGCCTGCCCAATCAGAAACAAGAGGCGGTGCGTCACCTCAAGGCGCTCAATTTCCGCGTCGTGGCCGCCGGGGATTCGTACAACGACACGACCATGCTCGGCGAAGCACACGCCGGCATCCTCTTTCGCGCCCCAGAGAACGTCGTGCGCGAATTCCCGCAGTTTCCCCACGTCACCGACTACGCCGCCCTGCGCACCCTCATCGACGAATCCTTCGCCCGCCTGCGGGAGCCGGCGCGATGAGCAAGGAGCGGCACTATACGCTCACCGCCTCCTGCCCCGACCGCGTCGGGCTGGTGGCCAAGGTGGCCAGCTTCATCGCCGAGCACGGCGGCTGGATCCTCGAGACCAACCTGCACGCCGAGCCGCCCGGGCCGCTGGCGCCCAGCGGCCGTTTCTTCATGCGCTTCGAGATCCGCGCCGACAGCATCCCGCTCTTGTTGACCGAATTGCGCGAACGCTTCGCCCCGCTGGCCGAGTCGCTGGAGATGGACTGGCGCATCAGCGACTCGGCGGTGAAGAAACGCGTCGTCATCCTCGTCTCGCGCCAGGAACACTGCCTCTATGACCTCCTGTCGCGCTGGCACAGCGGCGAGCTCGACGTGGAGATCCCCTGCGTGATCTCGAATCACGAAGACTTGCGTGGCTTCGTCGAATGGCACGGCATCCCTTTTCTGCACGTGCCGGTGACGCCGGACAACAGGCCGGCGGCCTTCGCCGAGATCCGACGCCTCTTCGAGGAAGTGGGCGGCGACGTGATGGTGCTCGCGCGCTACATGCAGATCCTGCCTCCCGAGCTGTGCCGTGCCTACCCGGCGCGCATCATCAATATCCACCACAGTTTCCTGCCCAGCTTCGTCGGAGCGCGGCCCTACCACCAGGCGTGGGAGCGGGGGGTGAAACTCATCGGGGCTACCTGCCACTACGTCACCGAGGAGCTCGACCAAGGGCCGATCATCGAGCAGGACGTCATCCGCGTCGATCATTCGGATACGGTGGACGACATGGTGCGCTACGGCAAGGACATCGAGAAGACGGTGCTCTCGCGCGGGTTGCGCTATCACCTCGAGGATCGGGTGTTGGTCCACGGCAACAAAACCATCGTGTTTCGCTGAGCTCGGCATCAGGCGCGGGATTTGTGCCGCGCGGCTTGACGCAAGGTGGCGGTTTTACGGCAGAATAGCGCATACGTACGGAGGGGGCCCGACGCCGGCATGGTTCGCCGCGCCGCGGTGCGTTCGATTTTCCATCAACGATAGCGAGGTTTGCGATGAACAAAGGTGAATTCGTCGAAGCATTGGCCGATGCGCTGGGATCCAGCCGCGCCGAGGCCGAGCGGGCGCTCAACGCGGTATTGGAGCTGATCGCCGAGCGTCTGGAGAAAGGCGAGAAAGTGGTGTTCACCGGCTTTGGCTCCTTCGAAGTGACCGAGCGGGGGGCGCGCACGGGTCGCAACCCGCAAACGGGTGCAACCATCCAGATCCCGGCCACTAAGGCGCCGAAATTCTCGCCCGGTGCGGCGCTGAAGAAACGCATCGCCGGCAAGTGATACCCCCTGCGCGGCTCGTCCGCGCTCGGGGGCCTGCGGCGTGTGTGTCCGCAGGCTCTGGACGACCCCGCCGCGGGTCGTCTTTTTTTCAGGGGTTGCCGTGACGACTGCGCTCGATCCGCGCACTGCCCGCCTCATTCCTTGGATCGTCGCCTCGGCATTCTTCATGCAGACGCTCGACGGCACGATCCTCAACACCGCGCTGCCGGCGATGGCCGCATCGCTGGGCGAGAGCCCCTTGCGCATGCAGGCGGCGGTCATCTCCTACCTGCTGACGGTCGCGCTGCTCACGCCGCTCTCCGGCTGGCTCGCCGACCGTTTCGGCCCGCACCGCGTCTTCATCGTCGCCATCTTCCTCTTTTGCCTCGGGTCGCTTGCCTGTGCGCTTGCGCCCTCGCTTTCCTGGCTCGCGGCTGGACGCGTGGTGCAGGGTGGAGGTGGGGCCTTGATGATGCCGGTGGGGCGGCTCATCATCCTGCGCGGCTACCCTCGTCGGGAGCTGGTGCGCGTGCTCTCCTTCGTGACGATCCCCGGACTGGTGGGGCCGCTCATCGGCCCCACGCTCGGCGGCTGGCTCGTCGAATACGCCAGCTGGCACTGGATCTTCCTCATCAACCTGCCCGTGGGGGCGGTCGGAGCGTGGGCAGCGCATCGCTGGCTGCCGCGGCTCATCCCCGTGGCGCGCGCACCCTTCGACGTGTGGGGGTTCGTGCTGATGGGCGCCTCCATGGTGACGATTTCGCTGGCGCTGGAGGGACTGGGAGAGCTGGCCTTTGCCCATGCGAAAGTAATGCTCCTGCTGGTGGCGGGGCTCGCCTGCCTTGCGGGGTACTGGCTGCATGCCGCACGTCATCCGAGTCCACTCTTCAGCCTGCGGCTCTTCCGCACTCCCACCTTTGCCGTCGGCATTCTTGGCAATCTCTTCGCGCGCCTGGGCAGCGGCGCCATGCCTTTCCTCGTGCCGCTCTTCCTGCAGGTGGGCTTGGGCTACAGCGCGGCGGTCGCCGGCATGACCATGATCCCGATGGCGGCGGCGGCGATCGCGGCCAAGGCCGTCGGCACGTCCTTGATCGCCCGTTTCGGCTATCGCCGGGTTCTCCTCGTCAACACCGCCTTGCTGGGGCTGTCGATGATGGCCTTTGCGCTGATCGACCCTGCACGGCCCGTGGCGCTCCTCTATGCCCTGCTCGTTGTTTTCGGCGCCATCAATTCCCTGCAATTCACGGCCATGAACACGCTCACGCTCATCGATCTGGCGCCGGAGCAGGCGGGCAGCGGCAACGGACTACTTTCGGTGGTGCAGCAGCTGGCGATGAGCCTGGGGGTGGCGGTGGCCGCGGCCTTGCTGGGCGGTTTCACCAGTCAGCACGGGGGTATGCCGGAGGCGGGTACGACGCTGGCAGCGTTTCACGCGACCTTCCTGTGCGTGGGTACTCTCACCTTGCTCTCGGGGCTCGTCTTCCTGCAGCTCGGCCCTGACGAGGGACGGCCGGGCGAGCTTCCCCGGTCGGACGAGTCGATCGGCGAAGGGTGAGATTTTTCTTGCGTCAGGAAGCAAGGTGCGCTATGATTGTAAAAGTTGTGCCACACAGTCGATGGAATCTCACCGGATCTTCCGATCCGCTTCTCCTGGGGACTGTCGCCACAGCCCCGTCGCGCTTGCGTGAATCTTCGTCGCGCTGCTCCTGATGCCGTATGCCACGGCAGCCTCGGTCTTTTGTTTCCGGGTTTCGGGCGAGCGCCCGCGCATTCGACGGTAACTCGCCGTGCCGCTGCCTTGTCGCGGCGGAAACGGCCTTTCCGACTCCGAAACTGGAATCATGATGACCGAAACCAACGTATCGACTCCTTCCCTTTCCTTCGCCGATCTGGGCCTGCCGGAGGCGCTCGTCGCCGCGGTGGCGCAAAGCGGCTACACGACGCCCACCGAAGTGCAGGCGCGCGCCATCCCGGCCGTGCTCGCCGGGGCCGACCTGCTCGCCTCCTCGCACACCGGCAGCGGCAAGACCGCGGCCTTCGCCCTGCCGCTCTTGGCGCGCCTGGCGCTGCCACGGCGCCACTCTGGGCACGGGGCTCGCGTGCTGGTGCTCACGCCCACCCGTGAGCTCGCACAGCAGGTGGAGAAATCCTTCCGCACTTACGGCCGCGGCCTGCGGCGCCTGAAGACCGTGGTGCTGGTGGGCGGCATGCCCTTCGGCCCGCAGCGGCGCGACCTCTCCGGCCCGGTGGACGTGATCGTGGCTACGCCCGGCCGCCTGATGGATCACATGCAGCAAAGAACCGTGTCGCTCGACGGCATCGAATCCTTGGTGCTCGACGAGGCCGACCGCATGCTCGACATGGGCTTCATCGACGACATCCGCGCCATCGCCGAATCCTTGCCCGCTTCGCGCCAGACGCTGCTCTTCTCCGCCACGCTCGACGGCGTAGTGGGGCGGCTCGCGCTCTCGCTCACGCATGAGCCGCAGCGCATCGAGATCACCACGACGCCGGTGCAGGAAGCCAAGATCGAGGAGCGGCTCATGCTCATCGACGGCTTCGAACACAAGCATCGCCTGCTGGAAAAGATCCTGGGTGACGGCGAGCTGCAGCAGGCGGTGGTCTTCACGGCGACGAAGCGCAGCGCCGAGGATCTCACCGAACGCATGATCGGCTGGGGCGTGCGCGCTGCGGCCTTGCACGGTGACATGACCCAGCGCGCGCGCACGCGCACGCTCGACCGGCTGCGCCGCGGCGAAGTGCAGGTGCTGGTGGCCACCGACGTGGCGGCGCGCGGCATCGACGTGGCAGGTATCTCCCACGTGATCAATTTCGATCCGCCGCGCCAGGCCGAGGACTACGTGCATCGCATCGGCCGTACCGGCCGCGCGGGGCGCAGCGGCGTGGCGATCACCCTCACGCACCCCAACGAGATGCGCACCATCGGCGCGATCGAGCGCTTCACCGGTAGGCGCTTGGCCGAGCACGTGATCGAGGGGCTGGAGCCGCGCGCACCGCGCCGTCCGGCCGGTGCGGGGCGTGGAGGGTTCGAGGGTTCGCGCGGAGGCAAACCCTCCGGTCCGCGCACCCCGGCGCCGCGGCGCAGCGAGGATTCTCCGCGACGCTGGGGCGATGCACCCCGCAGCCACGAAGGCCGGCAGGAGCGAGCGGCGGCCCCGCGTGCGTACGGCGAGACGGCGCCGCGCTCGGAGTTCGAGCGCCGGGTGCGGGGCGACGACGGCGATCGTCGCACCTTGGGCGTATCCGGCGAGCGCAAGCCGCGTAGCAGCTGGGGCAATAAGGACCACCATCCCCAGCGCGACGGCGAAGGCTGGGGACGCCGCCGCCGCGATCGCTGAGCACGCGACCCTCGCTTGCGGCGAAGGCTGGGGGCGCTAGAATAGAGCCCTTCTCCCTCGGGAAGGGGATGCCCTCATGTCTTCGCTGCGCCAGCAGTTCTTCGTCCGTTTCTGGCCGCCGATCCCCACGCTCGTCGCGTTGGGGGTCGCTTCGGCCTATTATTTTGCCCTCACCGGAACCTTCTGGGCCGTTACTGGCGAGTTTACCCGCTGGGGCGGGCACGTGCTCGCCTGGTTCGGTCTGAGGCCGCAGGAATGGAGTTACTTCAAACTGCTGGGGTTACAGGGCACGCCGCTCGATCGCGTCGACGGCGTGATGGTGCTCGGCATGTTCCTCGGGGCGCTGTGCTGCGCCCTGTGGGCGGGCAACGTGGGTCTGCGCCGCCCCACCAGCCTGCGCCGGCTCATGCAGGGGCTCATGGGCGGGATCATCGCCGGCTTCGGGGCGCGTCTGGCGATGGGCTGCAACCTCGCGGCTTTTTTCACCGGCATCCCCATGTTCTCGGTGCACGCCTGGGCCTTCATGTTTTCCACCGTCTTGGGCGCCTGGCTCGGGGTGAAGATCACCCTCTTGCCTTTTCTGCGCCATTCCCTGCGCGTGCAGGCCGGAGGCTCGACCCTGCCCGACCCGGAAGCGCTCGCGCAGCGAACCGAGCGGCAATGGCGCCTAGGCTGGGGCTTGCTCGCGCTCTCCTTGGCCCTGGCGGCCTGGCGCTTCGAAGCCTCGCTCGCGCTGGGGATGGCGTTCCTGTTCGGCTTGGCCTTCGGCGGCCTGATCGAACGGGGGCAGATCTGTTTTACCAGCGCCGCGCGCGACCTGTGGACCACCGGCCGCACCAAGGTCGCTTATGGCATTTTGCTGGGCATGGCCGCCGCCTGCATTGGCACGTTTGCGGCGATCCGGCTCGGCGTGGCGCCCAAGATCTTCTGGATGGGCCCGAACGCAGTGGTGGGCGGTGTGCTCTTCGGCCTGGGTATCGTGCTCGCCGGCGGCTGCGAGACGGGCTGGATGTACCGGGCGATGGAAGGGCAGATGCATTTCTGGGTGGTGGGTGTCGGCAACGTGATCGGGGGAACGCTCGTGGCCGCTTTCTGGGACGAACTGGGCGGTGCGCTCGCCCTGCCTTATCCCAAGCTGAACCTGCTGGAGCTCTTCGGCCCCGTGGGTGGGCTCCTCGTCACCTATCTCGGTCTGGCGTTATCGCTCGCCCTCGTCGCCGCCAATGCCCGGCGGTTCTCTCATGCAAGGAAAACCCGATGAATACCGAACGCAAACCCGATCTCTCGCTCGACCTGCGTGGCGAGCATTGTCCCTACAACGCCATCGCCACCCTCGAGACCCTGCGCACCATGCAGCCGGGGCAACTCCTGGAGGTAGTGACCGATTGTTCGCAGTCCTTCCATGGCATCCCCGAAGATGCCACCCGCCATGGCTACCATTGCCTAGCGGTGGAGCAGCATGGGCCGCTCTTTCGCTTCCTCATCGAGGTGCCGGCGCCCGACGCTGGGTGAAGCCGGTCTGGGTGGGGCAATGCTTCTGCCCGATCAGCGGCTGGGGGTACGCGCGGCGCGCACTTCGTCGGGGCGCAGCGCCGCGGCGTACTTGTCGAGCACGCCGTTGATGAACTTATGCCCGTCGGTGCCGCCGTAGCGCTTGGTGAGCTCGATCGCCTCATTGAGGATCACCTTGTAGGCGGTCTCGGGGTGGGCGTGCAGCTCCACCGCGGCGATAAGCAGCACCGCGTGCTCCACCGGCGAGAGCTCTTCGACCCGCCGGCGCAGGAAAGGGGTGAGCTCCGCGCGCCAGAGGTCGGCGCGGGAGACGGCGCCGCGCAGCAGCTCCAGCATCAGCTCGTGGTCTGCCCCGGGAAAGTCTTCGTCGTGGGCGAGCTGCGCCTCGATCTGGGCAAGCGGGTTGTCGGACAAGAGCCACTGGTAGGTGCCTTTGAGGGCGAGCTCGCGGGCGAGCCGCCGACGCTGGCGGCGCGGGGCGCGGTCTTCTTCGGTGGGGGTGAGCGGTTCTTCGTTCATCGGATCGCTTTGCACAGGTTGGCCATTTCCACTGCGGCGCGGGCGCAGTCGCGTCCTTTTTCGCTCATGCGGGCGAGCGCCTGTTCGTCGGTGTCGGTGGTGAGTACGCCGTTGGCGATCGGCAGCCCCAGATCGAGCGCGACGCGGGTGATGCCGGCGCCCATCTCGTTGGAGACGAGCTCGAAGTGGTAGGTTTCGCCGCGGATCACGGCGCCGAGCGCGATGAGCGCATCGAACCGCCCCGTGCGGCCGAAGGTCTGCAGGGCGAGCGGCAGTTCGAGCGCGCCGGGGACGGTGGCCAGGCGCAGGTCGGCCGGATCCACGCCGAGGCGGCGCAGCTCGGCGACGCAGGCCGACAGCAGCCCTTCGCCTACGTCCTGGTTGAAACGGCTCATCACCACGGCGATGCGCAGGCCCCGGCCGTCGAGGTTTTCATCATATTCGAAGAGGTCGTCGTAACGGGCCATGGTCATCCTTTCGCGGCGGGGGGGTCTTCGAAACCCGTGATCTCCAGACCGAAACCGGAGAGGTTGGGAAAGCTCATCGGGTGCGACAGCAGGCGCATCTTGCCCACGCCCAGGGCGTGCAGGATCTGTGCGCCCACGCCGAGCAGCCGCGGATCCCAGGCGCGGCGGCGCGCCGGCGTCTGCGTGAGCACTTCGAGTAGCTCCTGTCCGCTTTGCGGACGGTGCAGCATCACCATGACTCCAGCGGGGCTCGACGCGATGCGGCGCAGCGCCTCGGGCACCGGTACCGAATGGCCAGGGGCTTCGGGGGCGAGGAAGTCGAGCACCGAGATGGGCTCGTGCACCCGCACCAGGGTTTCGCGGTTTGCTTCGATTTCGCCGTGCGCCGCGGCGAAATGCACTTCGCCCGTGGTCTCGTCTTCGAAGGCGTAGAGGGTGAAGTCGCCGTAGGCGGTGGAGACGGTCCGCTCGGCCGCCTTGCGCACCAAGGTCTCGGTACGCAAGCGGTATTGGATGAGGTCGCGGATGGCGCCGATCTTCAGGCCGTGTTTCTTGGCGAATTCAATGAGGTCGGGCAGACGCGCCATCGAGCCGTCTTCGTTGAGGATCTCGCAGATGACGGCGGCCGGTTCGAACCCGGCCAGTTGCGCCAGATCGCAGCCGGCCTCGGTGTGCCCGGCGCGGATGAGCACGCCGCCCTTGCGCGCCATGAGGGGGAAGATGTGCCCCGGCTGGACGATGTCTTCCGGCTTGGCGTGGCGGGCCACCGCCGCGCGCACGGTCTGCGCCCGGTCGTGCGCCGAGATGCCGGTGGTCACCCCGCGCGCCGCTTCGATCGAGGTGGTGAAGGCGGTTTCGTAGGGCGAGCGGTTGTCCTGCACCATGAGTTTGAGGCCGAGCTGCTTGCAGCGCTCTTCGGTGAGCGTCAGGCAGATGAGGCCGCGGCCGTATTTGGCCATGAAGTTGATCGCCTCGGGGGTGACGCACTCGGCCGCGAGCACGAGGTCGCCTTCGTTTTCCCTGGCCTCGTCATCGACGAGGATCACCATGTGGCCTTGGCGGATCTCGTCGATGATGGTCTCGATGGGGCTGATCCCTTCGCTCGCGGCGGGAAGCGCTGTGGAGGTATGGGGTTCGTTCATGAGGCGGGGTTCCTTCCAGCGTATTCGAGCACGCGTGCGCAGTAGCGCGCGAGCGGGTCGACTTCGAGATTGACGCGCGCGCCGGGCGAGAGGTTCTTGAGCGTGGTCACCGCCAGGGTGTGCGGAATGAGGTTGATGGCGAAGGTGCAGGAGCCGTCGGGTTCGTCACGCACGGCATTGACGGTGAGGCTGACGCCATCGACGGCCACCGAGCCTTTGCGGGCGAGAAAAGGGGCAATCGCCACCGGGGCGCGGATCTCGAGCAGCGTGCTACCGCCCACGGGAGCGAAGCGCTCGACCGTGCCGATGCCGTCGACGTGGCCGGTGACGAGGTGCCCGCCGAGCGCATCGCCCAGTCGCAGGGCTTTTTCGAGATTGAGCTCGCGTCCGGGTTCGTTCAAGCCCACCGAGCAGGCGAGCGTCTCGCCCGAGATGTCGTATTCGAGCACCGTCCCCTGCCGCGCCACCACGGTCAGGCACACGCCGCTGTGGGCGATGCTGTCGCCCAGGCGCACGTCCTCGAGCTCGAGCGCGCGCGAATCAACGGCGATGTGCACGCCATCGGCGAGTGGCGTGACGGTGAGCACGCGGCCGATGCCCATCACGATACCGGTAAACATGGCATTCTCGCAGATCGGCAAAGAGGGGATTTTACGGGAAAGCAGCCGGTTACGGGTAAAATCGGCCAAACCCTACACGGAGTAGAACCATGGCTCGCAATCAAGTTCCGCCGATGGATCCGGCCTCACTCTATCGCGAAGAGCTCTATCTCGACCGCCGCGTTGGCTCGATTCGCCGCCTGATCCCCGTCACCGTCGAGGGCGCACCCGATCCCGCCCGCGCGGAGGTCTTCAGCGGCTCGATCACCGTGATGACGCCCATGGGGGCTTTGCCCATCAGCTTCGAGATTGCGGCCAAGACCTTGGCCGAGGCGGTGGCCGGCTTTGCCGCAGCCGCCGAGAAGAAGATCGAGGAGACGATGGACGAGCTGCGCCGGCTGGAGCTGGAGCAATCCTCGCTGCTCGCGCAGAGCGCGCTGGCTGGCACCGACCTGCGCGGTGGCGGCCCCGGTGGGGCGGGCGGCCTGGGCGGTCTGGGCGGCGGAGGGCTCATCCTTCCCTGATGCGCGTCGCGCTTCGTCCCCATCCCGAGTCCGCGGCGCTCGGCGAGTTCGTCCTGGAGGTCGAGCTCGAGCGCCAGGAGGGAGCGCTTCTGCTCGGCTACACCCTGCAGGGGGAGCTGGAGCGACTGCGCCTCCCCGATGTCGGCGCGGTCCTGCCGCTGCAGCGGTTGTGGGCGCACACCTGCTTCGAGCTCTTTCTCGCCCGTGAAGGCGGCGGTTACCGCGAATTCAACTTCTCGCCCAGCGGCCAATGGGCGTTCTACGCTTTTTCCGCCTATCGCCAACCCACACCAACGCCGGAACCTCCCGCTCCTTGCCAGCGCTGGCACCGTGCGCCGAGCTGCCTGAGCCTTCGAGTTCGCCTCTCCCCTGAATCTTTGCCCTCCGGACGGGGGGCGCTGCGCCTGGGCCTTGCCGCCGTGCTCGAAGGGCATGGGGGAGCATTTTCCTGGTGGGCGCTGGCGCATCCGCCGGGTCGGCCGGATTTTCATGCACCCGAAGGGTTCGCGCTGCGGTGGGAGGGGTGAGGCTTCTTGAGCGGGGGGCGCGGCTTCGGTATTGACAGCGAGCCTCTTTCGCGCGACAGTCAAAATAAATTGCAGAGGCCACCGCATGGCCTGGAAGAGGGGGAGCATGGAGACGAGGGATCGTGGGGTGCCGGGCCCGTTGGCGCCGCTGCTCGAGGCGCACCGCGGTCGGCCGGGGGCATTGCTGCCGCTCTTGCACGCGGTGCAGGAGGCGGTGGGGTATGTCCCTCCCGCTTGGGTGCCGTCCATCGCCGAGGCGCTCGATCTGTCGCGCGCCGAAGTTCATGGCGTGATCCGCTTCTATCCCCATTTCCGTCAAACGCCTGCCGGTGCGCATCGCGTGGTGCTGTGTCGGGGGGAATCCTGTCTCGCCCGCGGCGCCGAGGCGCTGATCGCGCAGGCCGAGCAGCGTCTGGGCGTGCCCTTGGGCGGAGACACGCCCGACGGCCGCTTTTCCCTGGAGGGCGTCTATTGCCTGGGGTTGTGCGGCTGCTCGCCGGCGGCGATGCTCGACGGGCAGGTCCATGGCCGGCTCACGCCGCAGCGGCTCGACGCGCTTCTGGCGACGGCGCAGGAGCGGCCATGAATCCGCCCCGGGAAACCCCGACGGTGGTCTATGTGCCGCGCGATGCGGCGGCGCTGGCCGTGGGCGCCGACGTGGTGGCCGGGGCGATCCACGCCGAGGCCGCGCGGCGCGCCTTGCCGGTGCAGATCAAGCGCACCGGTTCGCGCGGTCTCTTCTGGCTCGAGCCGCTCGTCGAGGTGGCCACGCCGCAGGGGCGTATCGCCTATGGGCCGGTGCAACCGGAAGACGTGCCCGATCTCTTCACAGCCGGTTTCCTCTCCGGCGCGTCGCATCCCTTGCGCCTCGGTTCTCCCGAGGCCCTGCCGTATCTGCAGGGACAGGATCGTCTCCTGCACGCCCGCCTGGGCGTGATCGAGCCCGACCGTGTGGACGACTATCTCGCCACGGGGGGCTATCGCGCTCTGGAGCAGGCGCTCGCGTTGGAGCCGCCCGAGCTCGTCGCGCAGGTGCAGCGTTCGGGGCTGCGCGGGCGCGGCGGCGCGGCCTTTCCGGCCGGCATCAAATGGGACACGGTGCGCCGCGCTCCCGGTCCGACGAAATACGTGGTGTGCAATGCCGACGAGGGCGATTCCGGCACCTTCGCCGATCGCATGGTGCTGGAGGGCGATCCGTTCTCGCTGATCGAAGGCATGACCATCGCCGCACTCGCGGTGGGTGCCACCCAGGGCTACGTCTATCTGCGCGTGGAATATCCCCATGCGTATCGCACCCTGACGGCGGCGATCGAGCTGGCCCGGGCCCGCGGTTATCTGGGGCCGGACGTATGCGGCAGTGGGCGCGCCTTCGAGCTGGAGGTGCGCGTGGGCGCCGGGGCCTACGTCTGCGGCGAGGAGACGGCGCTGCTCGAAAGCCTCGAAGGCAAGCGGGGTCTGGTGCGGGCCAAGCCGCCGCTGCCGGCCCTGGCCGGACTTTTCGGCCGCCCTACCTTGGTGCATAACGTCCTCACCCTCGCCACCGTGCCGGTGATCCTGGCCGAGGGCGCCGAAGCCTACCGCGACTACGGCTGCGGCAACTCGCGCGGCACGCTTTCACTGCAACTGGCGGGAAACGTGCGCCGTCCCGGTCTGGTCGAGAAAGCGTTTGGGATGAGCCTGGGTGAGCTCCTCTACGACTACGGCGGCGGCACCGCCAGCGGCCGGCCGATCCGCGCGGTACAAGTCGGCGGGCCGCTCGGTGCCTACCTCTCGCCTTCGCACTTCGACCTGCCGCTCGACTATGAAACCTTCGCCGCGGCAGGGGCCATGCTGGGACACGGCGGCATCGTGGTGTTCGACGATACCGTGGACATGGCGCGCATGGCGCGGCACGCCTTCGCGTTTTGCGCCGACGAATCCTGTGGCAAGTGCACGCCCTGCCGCATCGGCTCGGTGCGCGGACGCGAGGCGCTCGAGCGCGTGCTCGCCGGGGGACCTGTCGAAGCCGAACTCGCCCTGGTGCGCGAGCTCGCCGCGACGATGCGCGATGCCTCGCTGTGCGCTCTGGGCGGCATGACGGCGTATCCCGTACTGGGCGCACTCGAGCATTTTCCCGAGGATTTCACGGCGCGCGCCCGCTCTGGGCGTCCGGTACAGGGGTAACGGCCATGCGTTTGTGCGACGACGATCTCGGCACGCCCGCCCGCTTGGGTGCTGCCACCGTGCGGCTGACGATAGACGGGCGGACGGTGGAGGCGCCCGAGGGCACTTCCCTCCTGCGCGCCGCGGCGCAGGCCGGTATCCGCATCCCCCGGCTGTGCGCGAGCGAGCGGCTCGAACCTTTCGGCTCCTGTCGCTTGTGTCTGGTGCAGATCGAAGGCGGGCGGGGCTATCCTGCGTCTTGCACCACCCCCGTGGCCGAGGGCATGGTGGTGCATACCCACACCCCTCGTTTGACCGAGCTGCGGCGCGGCGTGATGGAACTCTATTTGTCCGACCATCCCCTCGATTGCCTCACCTGCAGTGCCAACGGGGATTGTGAGTTGCAGGAGATGGCCGCCCTGGTGGGCGTGCGCCGTATCCGCTATCCCGCCGGCGGACAGAAGCACGCCGGAATGCCGGTCGATGGCAGCAACCCCTATTTCGCTTTCGATGCCGAGAAGTGCATCGTGTGCGCCCGCTGCGTGCGCGCCTGCGACGAGATCCAGGGGAGTTTCGCCTTGACCGTGGCCGGGCGCGGTTTCGCCGCCGCCGTCACCGCGGGGCAGGGCGAGGGGTTCCTCGGTTCCGAATGCGTTTCGTGCGGCGCCTGCGTGCAAGCCTGCCCTACGGCGGCGCTCATGGAAAAGCGCGTGATCGAGGAAGGATTGCCCGAGCGCGCCGTCGTCACCACCTGCGCCTATTGTGGCGTGGGCTGTTCCTTCCGCGTGGAACTCAAGGGCGAGGTGCCGGTACGCTTGGTGCCGGACGGGCGCGGCCGCGCCAACGAGGGTCATTCCTGCGTCAAGGGGCGTTTCGCCTTCGGGTACGCCACGCACCCGGACCGGGTCAGAAGCCCGCTGGTGCGCGGCTCGATCGACGAGCCCTGGCGGGAAGTGGGCTGGGACGAGGCCATCGCCCACGTGGCGGCCGAATTCCGCCGCATTCAGGCGCGCTACGGACGCGAGGCCATCGGCGCCGTGGCCTCCAGCCGCTGCACCAACGAAGAGGTCTATCTGGTGCAGAAACTCGTACGCGCGGCCTTCGGCAACAACAACGTCGACAACTGCGCCCGCGTGTGCCATTCCCCCACGGGCTACGGCCTGAAGCGCACCTTTGGCGAGTCGGCTGGAACGCAGGATTTCGCCTCGGTCGATCACGCCGATGTCATCATGGTGATCGGCGCCAACCCCACCGAGGCCCACCCGGTGTTCGGCGCGCGGCTCAAACGCCGCCTGCGCCAGGGCGCCCGGCTGATCGTGATCGACCCGCGCACTACCGGCCTGGTGCATGGCCCCCACGTGCGCGCCGAGTACCACCTGGCGCTGCGCCCTGGAACGAACGTGGCCCTACTCAATGCCATGGCGCACGTGATCGTCACCGAGGGTCTGGTCGACGAATCCTTCGTGGCGCAACGCTGCGAGGCCGACTCCTTCGCCCGGTGGCGCGCCTTCATCGCCGATCCTCGCCATGCCCCCGAGGCCGTCGAGGCCGAAACGGGCGTGGCGGCCGAGCAGGTTCGCGCCGCCGCCCGGCGCTATGCCAGCGCCGACAACGCCGCCATCTACTACGGCCTGGGCGTGACCGAACACAGCCAGGGGGCCACGACGGTGATGGCCATCGCCAACCTGGCCATGGCTACCGGCAACATCGGCCGCCCCGGAGTGGGGGTCAATCCGCTCAGGGGGCAGAACAACGTGCAGGGGGCCTGCGACATGGGGGCTTTCCCCCATGAGTTGCCTGGATATCGGCATGTGTCCGATCCCGTCGCCCGGGCTGCGTTCGAGGCTCATTGGGGGGTGACGATTTCCCCGGAGCCGGGGCTGCGCCTGCCGCACATGCTCGCCGAGGCGCGCGAAGGGCGTTTCAAGGGGATCTACATCCAGGGCGAGGACCTGGCGCAGTCCGAACCGGACCTCGAGCACGTGCATGCCGCCCTCGAGGCGATGGAATGCGTCGTGGTGCAGGATCTCTTCCTCAACGAGACGGCCCGTTATGCACACGTGTTCTTGCCCGGCGCTTCCTTTCTCGAGAAGGACGGCACCTTCACCAACGCCGAACGGCGCATCTCGCGGGTGCGCCGCGCCATCCCGCCTTTGGCAGGGCTCGAGGATTGGGAGATCACGCAGCGGCTGGCGCAGGCCATGGAATACCCCATGGCCTATTCCCACCTCTCCGAGATCATGGACGAGATCGCGCGCCTCACGCCGCAATTCTCCGGGGTGAGTTACACGCTGCTCGAACGGCTGGGTAGCGTCCAGTGGCCCTGTAACGAAGAAGCGCCGCACGGCACGCCGCTGATGCATCGAGAGCGGTTCGTGCGCGGCGAAGGCAGTTTCGTGCTCACCGAATACGTTCCCACGAGCGAGCGGCCCGACGGGCGGCGGGAGCTGCTCCTCACCACCGGCCGGGTGCTGGCGCAGTACAACGTCGGCACCCAGACCCGACGCACGGCCAATGGGGTGTGGTGCAGCGCAGACGTGCTGGAGATCCACCCCCAGGACGCGGAGGCGCGCGGCATCGCCGAGGGAGACGAAGTGTGCATCGAAAGCCGGATGGGGCAGACCCGTCTGCGCGCCAAGGTAAGCGAACGGGTACGGCCCGGGGTGGTCTTCACCACCTTCCATTTTCCCGCCTCGAAGACCAACGTCTTGGTGACCGATGGTTCGGACTGGGCCACCAACTGTCCGGAATACAAGGTCGTGGCGGTTCGGGTCGAGCGCGCCGCAGGAGCTTCGGCGTGAATCCGGCCGAAAACCTCCGATCCGAGGCTGTGGCCGTGCCTTCTGCGGCTTACCGGGCGCGCCTGCTCGCGATGCTCGAGCGCGTCTGTGCCAATTGCCGCGCCGAGCCGGACCCGGTGGCCACCGTGCTCGAGCATCTGCGGCGATTCTGGCACCCCTGGCTGCGCCAGGCGCTGACCGCGCTCGACGCGCAAGAGCGTGCGCAGGCGAGCGAGACGGCGCGGCAGGTGCTGGAGCGGCTAGACGCCGGCTGACCCTTCCTTCACCCTTCGAGCAGGTACGGCCGCCATTGCTCGGCAAACGAGCAGCGACCGATGGCGATGAGTGGCCGGAAGAGCGGGGCGATCTGCTCGTCGCGGTAGCCGGCGATGCCGCAACCGACGCGGGTGATGAAGAAACGCAGCTGCGGATGCTCGGCGACGAACTGGATGAAGCGCTCGACGTAGCGCTTGATCTCTTCGAGCGGCAGGACCTCGAAGTTCTCGTCCAGCGTGGGGATGGCGAAGGAGTGCCGCGGCGGGGTGCCCATGTAGCCCCAGCCTACGCCCATTTGGGCGCCGAAGCGGCGTACCGCCTCGGCCGCGGCGCCTCCGCCGTGCCGGCCGGCGAGGTTGGCGCCGAAGGCGAAGACTTCGCCGTGCTGGGGTATGCTGCCGTCGGGGTGGAAGGTGATGCCGTCGTCTTGACTCATAGCGTTTCCTCCGCGGATCTCCGGTTCAGTGCATGCCCGGCCGCGTCATGGCGAGCGGATCGACCCAGCGGTCGAACTCTTCGGCCGTGAGGTATCCCAGCTCGACGGCCGCCTGCTTGAGCGTCTTGCGCTCGGCCGCGGCTTTCTTGGCGATGGCGGCGGCCTTGTCGTAGCCGATGTGGGGGTTGAGCGCCGTGACCAGCATGAGATTGCGTTCGAGGTGCTCGCGGATGCGCTCGCGGTTGGGCTGCATGTCGCGGGCGCAGTAGCGCTCGAAGGCGAGGATGGACTGCGACAGCAGTTCGATGCTCTCGAGCGCCGCGTGCGCCATGAGGGGTTTATAGACGTTGAGCTGGAAGTTGCCCTGGTTGCCGGCAAAGGCGATGGCCGTGTCGTTGGCGAAGACGCGCACGCACACCATGGTGAGCGCCTCGCACTGGGTGGGATTGACCTTGCCCGGCATGATGGAGCTACCGGGCTCGTTGGCCGGCAGGATCAGCTCGCCGATGCCTGCATCCGGCCCCGAGGCGAGCCAGCGCACGTCGTTGGCCATCTTGAAGAGCGCATTGGCGAGGGTGCGCAGGGCCGCCGAGACGTTGACCAGCGCGTCGTGCGCGGCGAGCGCAGCGAAGCGGTTGCGCGCGCTGCGAAAGGGAAGGCCTGTCTCGCGCGCGATGTATTCGGCGCATACTTCCCCGAAGTGCGGATGGGCGTTGAGCCCGGTGCCCACGGCCGTGCCGCCGATGGCCAACTCGTGCAAGCCCTCTTCGGCCAGGCGCAGGAAGGCGAGGGCGTCCTCGATCTGCGCCACCCAGGAGCCGATCTCCTGCCCCAGGGTGATGGGGGCGGCGTCCATGAGGTGGGTGCGTCCGGTCTTGACGAGTTCGGCGTATTCCTCGGTCTTGCGCGCCAGCGTGTCGCGCAGCGTCTCCACCGCCGGATAGAGGTGGCGGCGCAGTTCGAGCACCGTGGCCACGTACATCGCCGTGGGGAAGGTGTCGTTCGAGGACTGGCCGCGGTTGACGTGATCGTTGGGATGCACCGGGGATTTACTTCCCAAGGGCTGGCCGGCGAGCTCGTTGGCGCGGTTGGCGATGACTTCGTTGGCGTTCATGTTGCTGTGCGTGCCGCTGCCGGTCTGGAAGACGACGAGGGGGAAGTGCTCGTCGAGCTTTCCTTCGATCACTTCCTGGGCAGCGCGCACGATGAGCTCGGCCAGATCCCGCGGCAATTCCCCCAGCTCGGCATTGGCCTGCGCTGCCGCTTTCTTGAGGATGCCAAAGGCGCGGATGACGGGCAGCGGCATGCGGTGGTTCTTCACGCCGATGGGGAAATGCTCTAGCGAGCGCTGCGTCTGAGCGCCCCAGTAGCGGTCGGCCGGGACCCAGACTTCTCCCAGCGTGTCGGTTTCGCGGCGTTTGTCCATATGTCCGACTCCTCTTTCGGCGGTAGCGGTCGTTTTCATTGTAGGATAGCCCTTGCCGCGCCTCACAGGGATTGCGCCGCCAGAGGAGGAAAGAAGATGGCTGAAAACAGTGACCCATCGATGACCGAGAATGCGGTGCGTTTGGCGCTGCGCCGCGTGGCCATCGACACCTACCGCGAGAACGTCGCCTATCTGCACCGCGAGTGTTCGGTGGTGCGCGCCGAGGGGTTCCAGGCGCTGGCGAAGATCGAGGTGGGGCAGGACGGCGAGCGGCACGTCCTCGCCACGCTCAATGTGGTCGACGATGATCGCCTGGTGGGTGTGGACGAGATCGGGCTCTCGCTCGAGGCCTTCGCCCAGCTGGGCTTGCCCGAGGGGGCGCAGGTGACGGTGGCGCAGGCCGAGCCGCCGGAATCCATGGGCGCCTTGCGGCGCAAGCTCGCCGGCGAGCGCCTGCGTCCCCAAGAATTCTTGGGCATCGTGCGCGACATCGCCGAGCGGCATTATTCCAAGATCGAGCTCACTGCCTTCGTGGTGGCTACGCACCACAACGAGCTCGACCGCGAGGAGGTGTATTTCCTCACCGACGCTATGACGAAAGTCGGACGGCGGCTCGACTGGCACGAGCGCCCGGTGGTCGACAAGCACTGCATCGGCGGCATCCCCGGCAACCGCACTTCCATGCTGGTGGTGCCCATCGTGGCGGCGCATGGAATGCTCTGCCCCAAGACGTCTTCGCGCGCCATCACCTCGCCGGCTGGTACCGCCGACACCATGGAGGTGCTCGCCGAAGTCGAGCTGCCGTTCGAGAAGATGGAGCAGATCGTGCGCCAGCTGCGCGGCTGTCTCGCCTGGGGCGGAACGGCGGATCTGTCCCCGGCCGACGACGTGCTCATCTCGGTGGAACGGCCCCTGGCGATCGATGCCCCGGGGCAGATGGTGGCTTCCATTCTCTCAAAGAAAGTGGCAGCGGGCTCGACGCACCTCGTGCTCGACATCCCATTGGGGCCGACGGCCAAGGTGCGCACGATGCGCGAGGCGCTGCAGCTGCGCAAGCTCTTCGAGTACGTGGCGCGCCGCCTGGGGCTGGTGATCGACGTGGTCATCACCGACGGGCGCCAGCCGGTGGGATTCGGCATCGGGCCGGTGCTGGAGGCGCGCGACGTGATGCGCGTGCTGGAAAACGATCCGCTCGCCCCCATCGATCTGCGCCAGAAAGCGTTGCGGCTCGCCGGCCGGGTGATCGAGTTCGACCCGGACGTGCGCGGCGGCGAAGGGTTCGCCATCGCCCGCGACATCCTCGACTCGGGTCGGGCGCTTGCCAAGATGCGCGCCATCATCAAGGCGCAGGGGGAAAAACCCTTCGATCATCACGCTCCGCCGCTGGCCTCGCAATGGTTCGAGGTGACTGCGCCCGCCGACGGCGTCGTGGTCGACATCGACAACCTGCATCTGGCGCAGATCGCCCGCCAGGCCGGCGCGCCCAAGGTCAAGGGCGCGGGCGTGGATCTCTTCAAGAAACTGGGCGATCCGGTCACTCAGGGCGAACCTCTCTATCGAGTTTATGCCCAGTATCCGGCCGATCTGGTATTCGCGCGGCGCAGCTGCGAACGGGCCACGGGCTACCGCATCGGGGTCGCCTCCGACATCGTCGAAGTCTATACGGAGTTCTGATGCTGCTCTTTTTCCCCGAGGAAGAGGGTTTCGCCCGGCGGCTGGCCGCAGCGACCGGCTTGGAAGCGGCGCCGATCGAGCGTCACCGTTTCCCCGACGAGGAGATCAAGTTGCGCCTGCCCGAGCGGCTACCGGAGAAGGTGGTGCTGCTGCGCGGGCTCGATCGTCCCAACGAGAAGCTCGTCGAACTGCTGCTCGCCAGTGCCGGTCTGCACGAAGCCGGCGTGCGGCGCATCGTGCTGGTGGCGCCCTATTTCCCCTATCTGCGGCAGGACAAGGCGTTTGCCCCGGGCGAAGTGGCGAGTGCTTTCGTGGTGGGGCGCTTCGTCGCCTCCTGCGTCGAGGCGCTCGTCACCGTCGATCCGCACCTGCACCGCATCGCCCGGCTCGACGAGGCCGTTCCGGTGACGCCGGCGCTCGCCTTGTGCGCCGCGCCGCTGCTGGGCGAACTCGCGGCGCGTGAGCGGGGGCGGCCGCTCCTCGTCGGCCCCGACGAGGAGTCGCGCGCCTGGGTGGAGGCGGCGGCGCACGCCTCGGGCTTGGAATACGCCGTGGGGCGAAAGGAACGGCGCGGCGACCGGGATGTGGCGGTGACCCTGCCCGAGGGGCTGAACGTGCGCGGCCGGGCGGCGGTGGTGCTCGACGACGTGGCGAGCACCGGGCGCACGCTCGCTCAGGCCGTGCGGGCTCTGCGCTCGGCGGGGGCGGCGACGGTAGACGTGGCGGTGACCCACGCCCTTTTCGTCGAAGATGCCCTGGAGACGGTGCGCGCGGCCGGTGCCGGAGCGATCTGGAGCACCGACACCATCGCGCATCCCACGAACGCCGTGAGCGTGGCGCCGCTGATCGCGCAGGCGCTCGCTGCCCTGTTGCGCTAGCCGTTCGCCTCTTCTGATCGCGGCATGGCCACGAGTAGGCTGCAGGGCAGGGAATCGAGCAGCGAGTGCCCGACCGAGCCGTGCCACCAGCGATCGAGCGGCCCCCGCCGGCGGTGACCGACCACCACCAGATCGGCTTCGACTTCTGCAGCATACTCCCCGATCACCGGCGCCGCCTCGCCCACGCGGATGACGCCATCGACCTCCAGTCCTGCGTCCTTGAAGCGCTCGATGCCTTCCTGGAGGATGCGGTGGGTGCGGGCGCAATCTTCGTCGAGGCAGTCTTCGGGCACCACTACTTGCGCATACTTGGCTTCCCGTGGCACCGCCATCACGGCGAGCAGGTGGCAGCGCGCCCCCACGAGTCTGGCGAGCTCGATTCCTTCGGCCAAGGCCGCCTGCCCTTCGGCGCTGCCGTCGTAGGCGAACACGATGGTACGGTAAGTCATGATGCCTCCTGATGTGGCCTGACGTTCAGTGTAGCCGGTGCGGCGTTGCATCGCCGTTTCAGCGGCGCCCTTTCATCAAATAGCCCGGCAGCAGTGACAGCAGGAACACGATGCCGACGATGGCGAAACCGTCGCTGTAGGCCATGCTCTGGGCTTTGGCCGCGAGCACCTTGTCGAGAAAATTCAAGGCGCCCCCCATCTGGTAGGCGTACGCAGCGGGCACGCCGGCCATCGCGTTGATTTGTTCGATCAGCTGGATCACGTACATCGTCGTGCTGTTGGCCTCGGTCTGCGTGGCGGTGAGCGCTGCGGAATGGAAAGCGAAACGGATCTCCACGGCGGCCGACAGCAGGCTCACGCCGAACGCGCCGCCGAGCTGGCGCATGAAGTTGATCGTCCCCGTCCCCTGGGCGAGCAGTTCGGCAGGGAGCGCCGAGAGCGCCCCGGCGTTCAGGGCCGGCATCATCACGCCGAGCCCGATGCGCCCCAGCAGCACCATCAGCGCCATGTCCCAGAAAGGGATGTCGACGTCGATTTCGTAGAGGAGTAGGTTCGAGAGTCCGAAGAGGAAAAGGCCGGCGCAGACCAGCAGATAGGCGGGCAGCCGGTCGGTGAGTCGCCCGGCGATGGGAAAAACGAGGCCGAGGACGAGTCCTGCCGGCATCAGCAACAGCCCCGAGCGCGTCGGCGTATAGCCCTGCACGGTCTGCAGGAAGAGTGGGATGAGGTAGGTCGAGCCGTACAGCCCCGCCCCATAGAGAAAAGCGACGAGCGAGGCGGCGCTGTAGCGACGAAAGGCGAACACGCGCAGGCTCACCAAGGGCTCGGCGCGGCGCGCGAGCCAGACGATGAAGGAGAGGAAGAGGGCAAGGCTCAGTGCCCCTGTGCCGACGATGATGTCCGAATTCCACCCCTCGCGCTGCCCGTTGGCGAGCGCGTAGAGCGAAGTGACGAGGAAGGCGGCGAGCAGCACGAATCCGAAGGAATCGAAACGGCGCCGTTTGCCGCCGCTCAACCGCGTAGGCAGGAAGATGGTACCCAGCAGCATGCCGAGAAAGGAGGTGGGCAGCCCCATGTAGAAGACGTAGCGCCAGTCGTAGTTGTCGATGAGCCAGCCACCCAGCACCGGGCCGACCGCCGGCGCGAGCACCACGCCGATGCCGTAGATGCCCATGGCGGTGCCGCGTTCCTCGGGCGGAAAGACGCGAAAGATCATGATCATCGCCAGCGGCTGGATGATGCCGGCGGCGATCCCCTGGGCGACGCGGGCGAAGGTGAGCACGTTCTCGTTGGGCGCGAGCCCTCCGAGCACCGAGGCGGCGGCAAAAAGGGCCATGGAGCCGACGAAGGTGGCCCGGATGCCGATGGCGTCGTTGAGCCAGGCGTTGACGAGCATGGAGGCGGTCATCGCCGCGAGGAACCCGGTCGACATCCATTGCGCCTGGTCCTGGCCGATGCCGAAGGCGCCCATGATGTCGGGCAACGCCACGTTCACGATGGTCGAAGAGAGCACGACCGTGATCGTGCCCATGAGCGTCGTCGTGATGACGAACCAGCGATAGGCCGATCCAAAGCGCTCGAAGAAACCGGAGAGTTCGTCAGTGGCGGACATCGATCGACACCACGGCCATCATGCCGGGTTTGAGGAGCCCGTCTTCCTGCTTCACGCGGATGCGCACCGGGATGCGCTGGGTGATCTTGGTGAAGTTGCCGGAAGGGTTGGGATTGGGCAAGAGCTGAAAGGTGCTGGTGGCGGCGTTGCCGATCAGCCAGACTTCGCCGTGGAAAACCCGGCCGGGAATGCCGTCGATCGTTACTTCCACCGGCTGCCCCGGGCGCACGTCGGCGATCTTGGTCTCCTTGATGTTGGCTTCGACCCAGACGGCCTCGGGATCGTGAATGAGCATCACGCGCTGGCTGGCGGAGACGTAGTCGCCTTCGTTGGAAAACGTGCGGTCGACCACGCCGTCGATGGGGGCGGTGAGGGTGAGGTCTTCAAGGTTAAGCCGGGCGAGGTCGCGCTCGGCCAGCACCTGGTCGCGATGCACTCTGGCCTGTTCGAGCTGGCGTTCGAGCGAGCCGAGTCGGGCATCGGCACGCGCCCGCGCCAGTCGGGCCTTGGCGGCTTCGAGGTTGGCCTGGGCGCTGGCCTCGTTCTGCTTGGCGACCTTGTAGGCGTTTTCGGCATGCTCGGCCTCTTGCTCGGGCACGGCGTGCAATTTCACCAGCGCGGCGCTGCGCCGGTAGTCGCTCTCGGCGTTGGCGCGCTGGATCTGCGCCGCCTTGAGGGCTTCTTCGGCCGTCTTCACGCCGCTCTCGGCTTCCATGACGGCGGCTTGGGTGGAGGCGCGCTGCTCGGCAAGGAGGTGTTCCAGCCGCTCGATTTCCTTCTCGGCGGCTCCGAGCGCCGCCTCCTGGGACTGCGCCTGCAGGCGGGAGGGATCGCGGTAGAGTACCGCCAGGGTCTGCCCTTTCTGGATGCGATCCCCCTCCATCACTGGGCGTTCGACCAGCCAGCCTGGGAGGCGCGGGGCGATGGTGATCATTTCGGTGGCTACGCGGGCGTCGATCTCTTCGACGTGGGTGAGGCGGTAGTGGACGATGCTGCCGATCCAGGCGATGAGCGCGAGCGATGCAAGGAGGATGGATGCGCGGCGGATCCTGGGATGGGCGGCGAGGGTGGACTTGACGTTCTTGACGCGGTCAATCATGGAGGTTCTCGAGTTTTTGGCGTAGCTGCGATAGAACTTCAGCGGCGATGGCCACGCGCGCAGGATCGATGCCGG
Organism: Tepidiphilus thermophilus; assembly: GCF_001418245.1. Classification (NCBI taxonomy): domain Bacteria; kingdom Pseudomonadati; phylum Pseudomonadota; class Hydrogenophilia; order Hydrogenophilales; family Hydrogenophilaceae; genus Tepidiphilus; species Tepidiphilus thermophilus. Next base: position 181,278 of record NZ_LIPU01000004.1, on the reverse strand, counting down.
CGAGCAGCTGCTCGCGCAGTGCCTGGGCGATCACGGCGACTTCGTGCTGCAGCGTTTTGGCCTTGGCGGTGGGGACGACGCGTTTGGCGCGTCGATCGCCGGGGACGTCTCGCCGCTCGATCCAGCCGTTGGCCTGCAGGCGGTCGAGCAGGCGCACGAGGGTCGAGCCTTCGATTCCCACTTTGCGCGCGAGCGCGGTCTGCGTGAGCCCTTCTTCGGGCAACTTGATCAGCACCAGCCATTGCGACTGCGACAGACCAAGATGGCGCAGACGCCGGTCGAGCTCGGTTCGCCAGGAGCGGGCGACCTCATGCAGGAGAACGCCGAAGTGGTCGGTCGTGTTCATCGTCATTATTGGCTAACTAATTTAAGCCATTATAACGATCCTTTTGTTCCAAGATCAATCCTGTCGGCGTCATGGTTTTTGCGAGGCCAGCTCGCCTTGACATCCCCGGGTAGGCACGCTATGGTTTGGTTAAACGATACGGCGCCGATTTGAGCCTCAGCTTGCGGGCGCCTTACAAATGCAGCTAAAGCGGGAGCGCCCGGCGCCCGCATGTCGCCGGGCTTTTTCGTTTTTGGGAGCCGCCGCATGACGCATCCTCGTTCCGTCGGCTTCGTCGAAGCGCAAAAAGCGCATTTCGACGAGCCGCTGCCGCTCAAGGCCGGGCGGGTTCTGCCGCAGTACGATCTGGTCTACGAGACCTACGGGACGCTGAACGCCGCACGCAGCAACGCCGTGCTCGTATGCCATGCGCTGTCGGGTTCGCACCACGTCGCCGGGGTCTATCGTGACGATCCGCACAACGTCGGCTGGTGGGACAACCTCGTCGGGCCGGGCAAGCCGCTCGACACCGAGAAATTCTTCGTCATCGGGGTGAACAACCTCGGCGGCTGCTTCGGTTCGACCGGGCCGGTGTCGATCAATCCGGCCACCGGCAAACCCTGGGGGGCGGATTTCCCTTTCGTGACGGTGGAGGACTGGGTCAATGCCCAGGCGCGGCTCGCCGATCGGCTGGGCATCGAACGCTTCGCCGCGGTGATCGGGGGCTCGCTCGGCGGGATGCAGGCACTCTCCTGGTCGCTGCAGTATCCCGAGCGCGTGCGTCACGTACTGGCGATCGCCACCGCCCCCAAGCTCTCGGCGCAGAACATCGCCTTCAACGAGGTGGCGCGCCAGGCCATCCTGTCGGACCCGGATTTCCACGGCGGCAATTACTACGAGCACGGCGTGGTGCCCAAGCAGGGGCTGAGGCTGGCGCGCATGATCGGGCACATCACCTATTTATCGGACGACGCCATGGCCGAGAAATTCGGCCGGGCATTGCGCCACGGCATCATGCGCTACTCCTACGACATTGAGTTCGAGATCGAGTCCTATCTGCGCTACCAGGGGGACAAGTTCGCGCGCTTCTTCGATGCGAACACGTACCTCCTCACTACCCGGGCGCTGGACTACTACGATCCGGCGGCCGACTATGGCGGGGATCTGGCGGCGGCCTTCGCGCGCGCCGAGGCGGCTTTCCTCGTGGTGGCCTTCACCACCGACTGGCGCTTCTCGCCGGCGCGCAGCCGCGAGATCGTCTCGGCGCTGGTGCACTCGGAGAAAGACGTGTGCTACGCCGAGATCGACAGCAAGGCCGGGCACGATTCCTTCCTGCTGGAGCACCCGCGCTACCACGCGGTGCTGCGCGCCTACTTCAACCGGATCGAGGTGTGACCATGGCGATTTCCGACCGCGAACCCGGGCGCCGTTCGACCCTGCGCCCCGACCTCGTGGCGCTCACCGAATGGATCGCTCCGGGCGAGCGCGTGCTCGACTTGGGCTGCGGCGACGGGGTGCTGCTGCGCCACCTCATCGACACCAAGGGGGTGGTGGGCTACGGCATCGAGAACGATCCAGCGCGCATCGTCGCCTGCATCGAGCGCGGCATCAACGTGATCCAGAGCGACCTCGATGAGGGGCTCGCCGACCTGCAGGACGGGCATTTCGACCACGTCATCATGAGCCAGGCGCTGCAGGCGATGCACAACACGCAGGGCATCTTGCAGGAGATGCTGCGCGTGGGGCACGAGGCGATCGTGAGTTTCCCCAACTTCGCCTTCTGGAAGCACAGGAAGAGCATCCTCGAGGGGCACATGCCCGTCTCGGAGAGCCTGCCGCACCAGTGGTTCAACACGCCCAACGTACGCTTCTTCACCGTGGCCGATTTCACCACGCTGTGTGGGTTGCTCGACATCGAGGTGCGCGAATGGCGCGGCTTCGACGATCAGGGCCGACCGGTACAGGAAGACCTCAATTTCCTCGCGGCGCTGGCGATCGCCCGCATCGGCCGGCGCGCTTGAGGCCGGAGGCCGCAGGGCGGGAACGGAGGCTCGCCCGCATTCCTGCGGCCTAGGGGAAAGTTCAGCCGACGGTGAAATTCTCGACGTCGATGCGTGCCACCGGCCGATCGAGCAGGCGCGCCACCACCTGGGCGAAGGTCTGCGCCCATTCGCCGCCCTCGGCAAAGCGCGCCTCTCCGGCGCATTTGGCCAGGTTGAGGATCAGATCGACCACGAGCACCTTGCCCATGGGATTGGGGGCGTCGCACTCGAGCGCTTCCATTTCCCGCACCAACCAGTCGCGGGCGACGTTGCGATCGAGCGCTTCGACCGCCTCGGCGTTGGTGTAGAACTCATACTCGCGGTCGGGCCCGAAGACCACCTTGACGACGTAGGACATGGGAACTCCTCCTGTTGCGCTGATGATGAAAAATGTTTGAAGATATTTTTGCTTGTCTGCGCATTGTAGACGATAGCTGCCGCAGGGCGCAGAAGAAGGCGGCGTTCTGGTTCGGCAAAGGGCGAGGGAAGAGGGCTGAAGATGATGTCAGTAAATGACGAGTGCAGTGCGAAAGGGCAGCCCCGGATCCACAAGGTGGTATTGCGCGTGCGCACGTCGCGCCTCGAGCCCTTGCCCGAAGAAGACGTGCTCGCCGAGGAGACACCGGTGGCGCTCGAATACAACGGCATCGCCTATGCGACGATGCTCGCCACGCCCGCCGATCTGGAGGACTTCGCCCTGGGGTTTTCGCTCACCGAGGGGATCGTCGAGGGTCCAGCCGAAATTTATGATCTCGAACTCGCATCCGGCGAAGTGGGGGTGATCGTGCGGATCGAAGTCGCCAGCGAGCGCTTCGCGCGCCTCAAGGCGAGGCGGCGCGCCTTGAGCGGGCGCACGGGATGCGGCCTGTGCGGCATCGAGTCGCTCGCCGAAGCAGTGCGCCCCGTGCCGGGCGTGCCGCAGGGTGGGGGGGTGCCGCTTGCGGCCGTACTCGGGGCGATGCGCTCCTTGCGCGCGCGGCAGCCGTTGCATGAGGCCACCGGGGCCACGCACGCGGCGGCGCTCGCCGCGGCCGACGGCTCGCTCCTGCTGGTGCGAGAGGACGTGGGGCGGCACAACGCGCTCGACAAGGCGATCGGGGCCGCGGCGCGCGCCGGGCTGCTGCGCACGGGGGCGGTGGCGATGGCGCTCATGTCGAGCCGGGCGAGTTTCGAACTGGTGCAGAAGACGGCGGTGGCCGGCATCGGCGTGCTCGCGGCGGTGTCGGCGCCCACGGCCCTGGCAGTGCGTCTGGCCGAGGAGGCAGGCATCACCTTGTTGGGGTTCGTGCGCGGCGAAGGGGCGACCGTCTATAGCCGGGCGGATCGCCTGGTTACGGAATGAGCACCGCCGCGCCGTTCACGCGGCCCGCGCGCAGGTCGGCGATGGCCTCGTTGGCCGCCGTGAGGGGGTAGCAGGTGACGGCCGGATGTAGCGGCACCTCGGCGGCGAGCTTCATGAAGGCTTCGCCGTCGGCGCGCGTGAGGTTGGCCACCGAGGTGAGCGTTCGCTCTTCCCACAGCCAGCGGTAGGGGAAGGAGGGAATGTCGCTCATGTGGATGCCGCCGCACACCACCGTGCCGCCTTTGTCGGTGGCGCGCAGCGCCTGCGGCACGAGCTCGCCCACGGGGGCGAAGATGAGTGCGGCATCGAGCGGCTCGGGCGGCGGTTCGTCCGAACCGCCCGCCCAGCAGGCACCCAGGCGCCGGGCGAATTCCTGGGCGGCGACGTCCCCCGGGCGCGTGAAAGCGTAGATGCGCTTGCCTTGGTGTATGGCCACCTGGGCGATGAGGTGCGCCGCGGCGCCGAAGCCGTAGATGCCGACGCGTTCGAGGTTCGCGCCCGCCTTGGCGTAGGTACGCCAGCCGATGAGTCCGGCGCACAGCAAGGGCGTGGCCTCGGCGTCGCCGTAGCGCCCGGGGATGGGAAAGCAGAAGCGGGCGTCGGCCAGCGTCTCCTCGGCAAAGCCGCCGTCGCGCGTGTAGCCGGTGAAGATGGCCGATTCGCACAGGTTCTCCTGCCCGCGCCGGCAGTAGCGGCACGTACCGCAGGCCCCGCCGAGCCAGGGCACACCCACGCGATCGCCCACGCGAAAGCGCGTCACGCCTTCGCCCACTTCGAGTACGCGTCCGACGATTTCGTGGCCGAGTACGAGCGGCAGCTTGGGGTGGGGCAGCTCACCGTCGATCACGTGCAGGTCGGTGCGGCACACGGCGCAGGCGAGCACTTTCAGCCGGATCTCGCCGGGGCCGGGCCGAGGGGAAGGGAGTTCGACGCATTCGAGCGTCGCGCCGGGGCGGGTGAGGAGCATCGCTTTCATGAGATCTGGACGCCACAGAGCCGATCGTGATTCAGTATAGACGAGACGACGGGCGCAGCGCTTCGGGTGTGCGAAAATCGCCGGCAGGGAAACGCTTGTGCACTGCGAGGTTGACTTGCATCAAACCTTGTCTTACAAATCGAACCATCGACCCGATGGATGCGATGTCCGTCTGGAAGGATGATCGTCCTCGGCCGCCTCGTGCATGAAGGCGGGGCCGCCGCAGGCCGTACAGGGGGTGGAGCGAGGCCGTTTTCGGTGTCGCTTTGCCGAGGTAGAAACGAAAAACCCAAGGGGAGACCCATGAACGGGATGAACCGAAGGCAGTTCTTCAAGGTCACCGCTGCCATGCTCTCGGGCTCGAGCATGGCGGCGTTGGGCCTGGCGCCGGAAGCGGCTCTGGCCGAGGTGCGCCAATACAAGCTCGCGCGCATGACCGAGACGCGCAATACCTGTCCCTACTGCTCGGTGGGGTGCGGGATCCTGATGTACGGGCTGGGCGATGGCGCGAAAAACGTCAAGACCACCATCGTGCACATCGAGGGCGATGCCGACCATCCGGTCAATCGCGGCACGCTGTGCCCGAAGGGCGCCTCGCTCATCGATTTCATCCACAGCCCGAACCGGCTCAAGCAGCCGCAGTACCGTGCGCCGGGTTCAGACAAATGGCAGACGATCTCCTGGGACGAGGCGCTCGATCGCATCGCCGCGCTGATGAAAGCCGACCGCGACGCCAATTTCGTCGAGAAGACCGCCGAGGGCAAGACCGTCAACCGCTGGCTCACCACCGGCATGCTCGCAGCTTCGGCCTCCAGCAACGAAACCGCCTATCTGACGCACAAGATCGTGCGCAGTCTGGGGATGCTCGCGTTCGACAACCAGGCGCGTGTCTGACACGGCCCGACGGTGGCAGGTCTTGCCCCGACGTTCGGCCGTGGTGCGATGACGAACCACTGGGTCGACATCAAGAACGCCGACATCATCCTCATCATGGGCGGCAACGCCGCCGAGGCGCACCCTTGCGGTTTCAAATGGGTGACCGAAGCCAAGGCGCACCGCGGCGCCAAGCTCATCGTCGTCGATCCGCGCTTCACGCGTTCGGCCTCGGTGGCCGACGTCTATGCGCCGATCCGCACCGGCACCGACATCGTCTTCCTGGGCGGGGTGATCCGCTATCTGCTGGAGAAAGACCAGATCCAGCACGAATACGTGCGCAACTACACCGATCTGTCGTTCATCGTGCGGGAAGACTTCTCGTTCGAGAACGGTCTCTTCTCCGGCTACGACGCCGAGAAACGTCGCTACGACAAGTCGAGCTGGGACTACGAGCGCGGCGAGGACGGCTACGTCAAGACCGATCCCACCTTGCAGCACCCGCGCTGCGTCTATCAGCTCATGAAGCAGCACTATGCGCGCTACACGCCGGAGACGGTCGAACGCGTCTGCGGCACGCCGCAGGCGAAGTTCCTGCAGATCTGCGAGATGCTCGCCTCCACCGCGCCGGCCAACCGCGTCGCCACCATTCTCTACGCGCTCGGTTGGGCGCAGCACTCGATCGGAGCGCAGATCATCCGCACCGCGGCCATGATGCAGCTGCTCCTGGGCAACATCGGCATGCCCGGCGGCGGCATCAACGCCCTGCGCGGACACTCCAACATCCAGGGGCTCACCGACCTGGGGTTGATGTCCAACCTCTTGCCGGGCTATCTCACGCTGCCCAATGAAGCCGAGCAGGAATTGCCCCAGTATCTGGCCGCGCGCACGCTCAAGCCGCTGCGCCCCAACCAGATGAGCTACTGGCAGAACTATCCCAAGTTCTTCGTGAGCCTCATGAAGGCCTGGTGGGGCAAGGCCGCCACGGCCGAGAACAACTGGGCCTACGACTATCTGCCCAAGCTCGACAAGCTCTACGACCTGCTGCAGGTCGTCGAGCTCATGGCGCAGGGCAAGATGAACGGCTATATCTGCCAGGGGTTCAACCCGCTGGCGGCAGCGCCGAACAAGGCCAAGGTGCTGGAGGGGCTCGCCAAGCTCAAGTACCTGGTGGTGATGGATCCGCTCGCCACCGAGACCTCGGAATTCTGGCGCAACGCCGGCGAATCGAACCCCGTCGATCCGTCGAAGATCCAGACCGAGGTGTTCCGGCTGCCCACGACCTGTTTTGCCGAGGAAGACGGCTCGCTCGTCAATTCCGGGCGCTGGCTGCAATGGCACTGGAAGGGGGCTGAACCGCCGGGCGAGGCGCGCAGCGACATCGAGATCATGGCCGAGCTCTTCCTGCGCATCCGCGAGCGCTACCGCCGCGAGGGCGGCGCTTTCCCGGCGCCCATCCTCGACCTTTGGTGGCCCTACGCCAACGAGGCGAACCCCACGCCCGAAGAGCTCGCCAAGGAGTACTCCGGCAAGGCGCTGGTCGACCTGCCCGATCCCAAGGATCCGGCGAGAATCGTGCGCCGCGCCGGCGAGCAGCTCGCCGGCTTCGCGGAGCTGCGCGATGACGGCAGCACCGCCTGCGGCTGCTGGATCTTCTCGGGCAGCTGGGGGCCGACGGGCAACCTGATGGCGCGACGCGACAACAGCGACCCCACCGGTATCGGCCAGACGCTCGGCTGGTCCTGGGCCTGGCCGGCGAACCGGCGCATCCTCTACAACCGGGCGAGCGCCGACCTGCAGGGCCGACCGTTCGATCCGCAGCGCAAGCTCATCTACTGGAACGGCAAGGCGTGGGCCGGGGCGGACGTGCCGGATTTCAAGGTCGACGAGCCACCCGACTCCGGGATGGGGCCTTTCATCATGAACCCGGAAGGGGTGGCGCGATTCTTCGCCCGCGCCGGCATGGCCGAGGGCCCGTTCCCCGAGCACTACGAGCCGTTCGAGACGCCGCTCGGCTACAACCCGCTGCATCCGAAAACGCCGGCGGCCACCAGCAACCCGGCGGCGCGGGTGTTCGCGCGTGATCTGGCCGACATGGGCAAGGTGGAGGAATTCCCTCACGTGGCGACCACCTACCGGCTCACCGAGCACTTCCACTACTGGACGAAGAACGTGCGTCTGAACGCCATCGTCCAGCCGGAGCAATTCGTCGAGATCGGCGAGGCGCTCGCCAAGGAGCTGGGCATCGCCAACGGCGAGCGCGTCAAGGTCTCGTCCAAGCGCGGCTACATCAAGGCGGTCGCCCTGGTGACCAAGCGCATCCGGCCGCTGACGATCGAGGGCAAGACGGTGCACCACGTGGGCATTCCCATCCACTGGGGGTTCGTGGGCATCGCCAAGCCGGGGTTCCTGGCGAACACGCTCACGCCTTCGGTGGGCGATGGCAACATCCAGACGCCGGAATTCAAGTCCTTCCTGGTAAAAGTGGAAAAGGCATAGGAGCGCGGCCATGGCATTGCAATCTCTCGACATCAAGCGGCGCTCCGCCACCACTTCGCCCACCCCTTCGGTGCGCGAGCCGAGCGTGGGCGCGGTGGCCAAGCTCATCGACGTCTCCAAGTGCATCGGCTGCAAGGCGTGCCAGACGGCGTGCATGGAGTGGAACGACCTGCGCGACGAGATCGGCACCAACATCGGCGTCTACGACAACCCGGCCGATCTCACCGAGCATTCGTGGACGGTGATGCGCTTTGCCGAATACGAGAACCCTCAAGGAGATCTCGAGTGGCTCATCCGTAAGGATGGCTGCATGCACTGCGAAGATCCGGGTTGCCTCAAGGCCTGCCCCTCGCCGGGGGCGATCGTGCAGTACGCCAACGGGATCGTGGATTTTCACGAGGAGAACTGTATCGGCTGCGGCTACTGCGTCACGGGCTGCCCGTTCAACGTGCCGCGCCTCTCGAAGAAGGACCACAAGGCGTACAAGTGCACCCTGTGTTCCGACCGTGTCGCCGTGGGACAGGAGCCGGCCTGCGTCAAGACCTGTCCCACGGGGGCGATCGAGTTCGGCACCAAGGAAGAGATGAAGGAGCACGCCCAGGCGCGCATCGCCGATCTCAAATCCCGCGGCTACGCCAACGCCGGGCTCTACGATCCGGCCGGCGTGGGCGGCACGCATGTGATGTACGTGCTGCACCATGCCGATCAACCCACCCTCTACAGTGGGTTGCCGAAAGACCCGCAGATCAGCCCCACGGTGTCGCTGTGGAAAGGGGTGGCCAAGCCCTTGAGCATGGCGGCGATGGCGCTCGCCGCGCTGGTGGGCTTTTTCCATTACATGCGCGTCGGTCCGGCCGAGACGAGCGAGGAGGACGAGCACCGCGCCGAGAAGGAGGTGTCCCATGAGTGAGACCACACGACCGCGGACTCTGCCGCGCTACAGCGCCAGCGAGCGCAGCAACCACTGGGTGGTGGCGATCACCTTCATCCTGCTCGCGCTCTCGGGGCTGGCGTTCTATCATCCGGCGTTCTTCTTCCTCTCGGACCTGCTCGGCGGCGGCTACTGGGCGCGGGTGCTGCATCCGTACATCGGGGTGGTGTTCTTCGTCTGCTTCGCCGTGCTCGCGCTGCGTCTGGCGCGGCACAACGCCTGGGAGGCGAAGGATGCGCAGTGGCTGAAGCACTTCCCCGACGTGCTCGCCAACCGCGAGGAGCATCTGCCCGAGGTGGGGCGCTACAACGCCTTGCAGAAGGCGCTCTTCTATGTGCTGGTGCTGAGCGCCGTCGGTCTGCTGCTCTCGGGAATCGGCCTGTGGCGTGCCTGGTTCTCTTTGCCCGTCGGCGTCGTGCGTGCAGCGGCGCTGGTGCACGCTGCGTGCGCTTTCGTCGCCATCACGTCCATCATCGTGCACATCTACGCGGCCATCTGGGTGAAGGGTTCGGTGCGCGCGATGACGCGCGGCGACGTCACTTGGGGTTGGGCCTGGCGGCACCATCGCGCCTGGTTCCGGCAGATGGTCAAGGGTGCCAACGAGTAAAGGGAGAACGGCTTGCAACGCATTCTGTCACGCGGCGAGATCGAGGGGCTGGAGCGAAATGCCTTGCCACGGCTGCGCCTTCCTTCACGGGAAGTCTTTGCCGAGCGCGCAGCGCGCCTGCGCCATCTGGCCGGGGGGAATTCCCTGGGCGAGTATCTCGCCTTGATGGCGCGGCTCGCCCAGGCGCAGCACGAGGCGCTCGGCGCGTTCACCGCGCCCTTGCCCGACGAGAATCGGCTCTCGCTCGCGCACACGCACGGCATGCCGCCCCTTCCCTGCGAGGGGCCGCTCGAAGGATGCTGGCGCGAGGCGCTGCGGGCGGTGCTTGCGGCGCTGTCCGGTCAGGAGCTCGGGGATGCGCCGCGGGCGACGGTGGCGCGGCTCGAGCAAACGCTCTCTGCCGAGCCGCAGCGGCTCGATGCGCTCGCCCAGGCGCTCCTTGCCGGGGAAGAACCGGGGGACGTAGCCGCAGCGCCTTTCCTCATGGCGGCGCTGCAGGTGTATTGGACCGAGCGGGCGAGCCGTCTGCCGGAAGCGGTGGTGCCGGCTGTGGTGCCCTCGCGCGTCTGCCCGGTGTGCGGCAGCCTGCCGGTGGCAAGCGTCGTGCGCGTGGGCGCGGCGAGCGACGGTCTGCGCTATCTGCACTGCGGTCTATGCGCGAGCGAGTGGCACATGGTGCGCGTCAAATGCAGCCACTGCGAGGACACCCGTTCGGTGGCCTACCACCACCTCGAAGGGGCGTCCGAGGCGATCAAGGCCGAGTCTTGCGATGCCTGCCACAGCTATCGTAAGATTTTCTACCAGGAGAAGGACCTGGAGGTGGATGCGGTGGCCGACGATCTCGCCAGTCTCACGCTCGACGTCTTGATGGGAGAAGCCGGATACGGGCGCGCGAGCGCCAATCCCTTGCTGTGGTTCGCGTGACGACGAACACCCGTTCCGAATCCGTTGCGGCGAGCGCCATCCCTTCGCTCGAACGGCTGCTGGCCTCGCCCGCCTTCGCCGCCCTGCTCACGGCGCACGGCCGCACGCGGGTGCTGGCCGCTTCGCGCGTCCATCTGGCGGCACTGCGGGCGCAGGCTCAGGAAGGGGCGCTCGCAGCCGAGGCGATCCGGCCCGAGGCGATCGCCGCCCGGGTGCGGGAAGCCCTGCAGGCGCAGGATTGTCCCCGCCTGCGTACCGTCTTCAATCTCACGGGAACGGTGCTGCACACCAACCTCGGCCGAGCGCTCCTTGCCGACGAAGCGGTGCGCGCCGTGGTGCAGGCGATGACGGCCCCGGCGGCGCTGGAGTTCGACCTCGAGAGCGGAGGACGGGGCGATCGCGATACGCTCGTGGAAGAACTCGTGCGCGAGCTCACCGGGGCCGAGGCGGCCACCGTGGTCAACAACAACGCCGCGGCGGTGCTCTTGGCGCTCGATGCGCTCGCCAAGCGGCGCGAGGTGGTAGTCTCGCGCGGCGAGCTGGTGGAGATCGGCGGGGCCTTCCGCATTCCCGACATCATGAAGCGCGCCGGAGTCCGCCTCGTCGAAGTCGGTACCACCAACCGCACCCATTCCCACGATTATGTCGAAGCGATCGGACCGCGCACGGCGATGCTGCTCAAAGTGCATTGCAGCAACTACGCCATCACCGGCTTCACCAAGAGCGTGCCGGTGGCGCAAGCCGCCGAGATCGCACACGCGCACGGCCTGCCTCTGGGCGTCGATCTGGGCAGCGGCACGCTCACCGATCTGACCGCTTGGGGTTTGCCGGCCGAGCCGACGGTGCGCGAGACCGTCGCTGCCGGGGCGGACCTCGTCACTTTCAGCGGCGACAAGCTGCTGGGCGGCCCGCAGGCCGGTTTCCTCGTCGGACGCGCCGATCTGATCCGCCGCATCAAGAAGGATCCGCTCAAACGGGCATTGCGGGTGGGCAAACTCACCTTGGCGGCGCTGGAGGCGACGCTGCGGCTCTACCGTGAGCCGGAATTCCTTGCCGAGCGTCTGCCCACGTTGCGGCTGCTCACGCGCCCGGCCTCGGCGATGGCAGCGCAGGCGGCGCGGCTGCGCGCGCCGGTACAGCAGGCTCTGGGCGAAGGATTCGTCGTCGACGAGTCTGCCATGGCGAGCCAGATCGGCAGCGGGGCGCTGCCGGTGGAGCGCTTGCCCAGCCACGGCCTGGTGCTTCGCCCGGTGGGTAAGCGCGCGGGGCGTTCCTTGTCGCGGCTCGAGGCGGCGCTGCGCGCGTTGCCACGCCCGGTGCTCGGACGCGTGGCCGACGAGGCGCTGTGGTGGGACCTGCGTTGCCTGGACGAGGCCGACGAGGCCGCCTTTCTTGCCCAATTGACGGAATTGCGGCCATGATCGTCGGCACGGCGGGGCACATCGACCACGGCAAGACGACGCTGGTCAAGGCGCTCACCGGCGTCGACACCGACCGGCTCGCCGAGGAAAAGGCGCGCGGCATTACCATCGAGCTCGGCTACGCTTATCTACCGCTCGCCGACGGCGAAGTGCTCGGATTCATCGACGTGCCCGGCCACGAGCGCCTGGTGCACACCATGGCCGCGGGTGCGAGCGGCATGGATTTCGCGCTCTTGGTGGTGGCCGCCGACGATGGGGTGATGCCGCAGACGCGCGAGCACCTCGCCATCCTCGGTTGGCTCGGCGTGACGCGCGGGGCGGTGGCGATCACCAAGATCGACCGAGTCGAGGCGACGCGCCTGGCTCAGGTACGGGACGAAATCGCCGCGCTCACGGCGGGGAGTTTTCTCGAAGGCGCGCCGGTCTTCGCCGTGCGGGCGCAGGAGCCGGGCGACGAAGGCACGGCGGCGCTGCGCGCGCATCTGGAACGTGAGGCGGGCCGAATCGCGGCGCGCCGCCGCGAGGGGTTCTTTCGGCTTGCGATCGACCGGGCGTTTACACTCGCCGGCGTGGGTACCGTAGTGACCGGTACGGTCCATGGAGGATGCTACGCCTTGGGCGGACCGGAGGAACTGCGGCTCATGCCGGCAGAACTGCCGGTGCGTGTGCGCAACATCCATGCGCAGAACCGGCCGAGCGAGCGCGCCTTGGCCGGTGAGCGCTGCGCCCTGAACCTTCCGGGGGTGGCGAAAGAGGCCATCGCGCGCGGCGACTGGATCGCGGATGCGCGCTGTTTCTTACCCACGTGCCATCTCGATGTGGAATTGGCGCTCTCTGCGGACGCGCCGGCGCTCGGCGTGCGCACGCCGGTGCATGTGCACCTCGCCGCGGCGCACCGGCTCGCTTACGTCATACCGCTCGAAGGCGATCTCCTGCCGCCCGGCCGGCGAGGGCTCGTGCAGCTGGTTTTCGAGGAACCGCTGTGCGCTGCACCGGGCGATCGTTTCATCCTCCGCAACGCCCAGGCGAACCGCACCCTGGGAGGCGGCCGCGTGCTCGACCCTTATGCGCCCGAGCGCAAGCGCCGTTCGCCGCGGCGCCGAGCCTGGCTCGAGGCGATCACACGCCTGCTGGAAGGCGAGGGGCTCGGACCGCTGCTGGGGCAGGCGCCCTACGGTGTGGACGAAGCGCTGCTCGAGCGGCTGTTCGCGGCGCCGATCTCGGCGGCTGTGCTGCCGCCCGAGGCTTTGCGGGTGCAGGGAGCTCGAGGCGCGGCCTGGATCCTGCCCGGACACTGGGAGGCGCTCGCCGAACGGGTACTCGCCGTGCTCGAACGCCAGCATGAGCGCGTGCCTGACGACCCCGGTGTGGACACGCCGCGCCTGCGCCGCATGGTCGATGCGCTCATCCCCGAGCCTTTGTGGCAGGGCGTACTCGACGCGCTGGCGAGCCAGGGCAAGGTGGCGCGCAGCGGCCCCTGGTGGCATCTGCCGGGGTATGCGGCCCGGCTCGCGGCCGAAGAGGAGGCGCTCGCGGCGCGATTGCTCGCCCGGCTCGAAGCGGGTGGTTTCGATCCGCCGTGGGTGCGGGATCTGGCGCGCGCGGAAGGATTGCCCGAGGAGGTGGTGCGCACCCTGCTGCGCAAGCTCGCGCGCCGTGGCGAGGCGGCGCAAGTGGTCAAGGATCTCTTCTATGCCCCCCGGCGGGTGCGGGAGCTCGCGGCGATCGCCGCCGAGCTCGCCGCGGCCGCAGGGGGCGTGCAGGCGGCGCGTTTTCGCGATGCCACGGGCTTGGGGCGTAAACGGGCGGTACAGATCCTGGAATTCTTCGATCGCATCGGCTACACCCGCCGGGTGCAGCGCCGCGGCCAGGATGCGCACCTGTTGCGCGGCGATGCCGGTTCCGTCTTCAGCTGAGGGAGGCCGATTCGATGCGGTAAGAGAAATGCTCCGGATCGAGGCTGTCGAGGACCTTGCCGCCCACCCGCGCCTGCGGATACATGAAAAAGCCCGACATCATGCTCGGTCCGAAGCGCAGGTCGTTCTCGTCGTTGAACGCCACCCAGTTCATCTCCCAGCTGCCGAAAAGCCGTTCGCGCAGCCCGGCGATCTTCGGGTCGTCGAGCGGCAGTTTTTCTTCGAGCACCGCCTTGCGCACGTCCGCCGGGTCGACGGGGACCCAGCCGAACTCGGCCACGTAGAATTCGGCGCGGCAGTGCTGTGCGCCGGTCACGTCGCCGCTGCGGCCCAAGGACTTGAACAAGCGTGAGTCGGCCACGCGGATGCCGTAGATCTCGCGCGCGGGGATGCCGACGGCCCGGCACAGACCGACGTAGAGGGTGTTGATGTCCACGCATTTCCCGCCGAGATTGCCGCTCTCGAGCATGCTCTTGACGTCGCCCAGGCCGCAGCCGCGCACCTTGGGATCGCGGAAGGAGTGTTCCACCACCCAGTCGTAGATCGCGCGGGCTTTCTGCAGCGGGGTTTCCGCTCCGGCGCTCGCTGCCAGCGCCGTGTCGCGCACGATGCCATCGAGCGGCACCCGTTCGGTGGGCTGGAGATAGCGTTCGAGTACCGTCTCCTGCTCGGGGGTGGGTCGGGGCGGCCGGTGCCAGTCGATTTGCCGATCGCGGGTGGCGACTTCGATGCGCACGCTGGCGCGGCGCTCGGCGGCTCCACGCCAGCGGGCGAAGAAGGCCTCGGCGCGCCCCAGCCGCCGCACTTCGGCCGTGTCGGCATTGCTCTGCCATTGCGGGATCTCGGCGCGTTGATAGTCGCCGAAGTTCTGCGGCAAGGGCAACCACAGCTCGGCTTCGAGGCCGGGTTCGGCAAGTTCGACGTGGTAGGTGAGCGCGAAACGGCGCCAAGATCGCGAATCGGCCGAGTCGGCAGGCGAGGCTTGGAGGGTTGGCAGGCGGGTGAGCAGCAAGGTGCCGCCCGCCAGGCCGAGAAACTCGCGTCGATCCATGGGTGGGTCCTCCGCTGGGGGGTCAATGTTTTTTCTTGGGTGGGTTGCGGTATATTGTATCGTTCCTGTGGCGGACGGGGCGCATGTCCTTACCCGCCGCAGGAACGATATCCTGGTTTTCCCGAGGAAGGCATCCGTGTCCGGTGGCACGGCCGGGCTTCAAACCCGGTTGGGGGCGTCCGACGCTCCCAGGTAGGTTCGACTCCTGCTGCCTTCCGCCATCTGGCGTATCATTGCCCCATGGACGAGATCGCCGCTTCCTTCCCTGCACGCCTGCACGCAACGAGCGAACCCGCGCGCCTCGTGCTCGAGGGGGCGTGGACGGCGGCCGGGATGCGGGCCGAGGCACTCATCGCGGCCGCCGCGCAGGCCTTGTCCGCGCTTCCCGAAGGACCGGTTGCGCTCGAAGCGGCCGCGCAGGCCGAGGTCGACACCGTCGGCGCCCTGGTGCTGGAGCACATCGCGGCCGAGGCGGGGCGCCGGGGCCGTTCGCTCGATTTTTCGGGGTTGCCATCGAACTGGCAGGCGACCTTGGCGCTGGTCGAGCGCGCCGGCGAACATACGCCGCCCCCTGCGCCCGAGCCTTTTTCCGGCTTCGCCTACATCGGCAAGGTCGCCGTCGACCTCGCGCGCCATTACCGGGACATGTTGGCGTTCATCGGCGAGGTCACGCTGCATCTGCTGCCGCTGCTCGTACGGCCCTGGCGCATCCGCTGGGATTCGGTGATCGTGGAGATCGAGGCAGCCGGCGTGCGGGCGATTCCCATCGTGGCCTTGCTCTCCTTTCTCATCGGCGTGGTGCTCGCCTACCAGGCGGGGGTGACGCTCGATCGTTTCGGCGCCAACGTCTTCATCGCCGACATGATCGGGGTCGTCGTCATGCGGGAGATGGGACCGATGATCGCCGCCATCCTCGTGGCCGGCCGCACCGGTTCGAGCTACGCTGCCCAGCTCGGGTCGATGCGCGTCACCCAGGAGATCGACGCGCTGCGCTCGCTCGCGCTGCCGCCGGTCGAGATGCTGGTGATCCCGCGCTTCCTTGCGCTGGCGATCACGCTGCCGCTGCTCACCACCTTGGCCAACGCCGCCGGGGTACTGGGCGGAATGGTGGTGGCCACCGGTGGTTTCGGGCTGGACTGGACGGTCGGTTTGCAGCGTCTGGGGCGGCTGGAGAATACCCATTATTGGATGGGACTGGTGAAGACGCCGGTCTTCGCCACGGTGATCGCCCTCATCGGCTGCCAGGCGGGCATGAGCGTGCGCGGCTCGGCGCTGGAAGTGGGGCGGGCGACCACCTCCAGCGTGGTGCAAGCCATCTTCTGGGTGATCGTGCTCGATGCGATCTTCTCCATCGTCTTTCGCCGGTTGGGGCTATGAGCGCGGTGCAGGAGGAGACGGCCATCGAGGTGCACGGCCTGTGCAACCGTTTCGGTGCGCACGTGGTGCACGAGGGGCTCGACCTGGTCGTGCCGCGCGGCAAGGTGGTCTCGCTCGTGGGCGGCAGCGGCAGCGGCAAGACGGTGCTGCTCAACAACCTCATCATGCTCACGCGCCCGGCGGCCGGCTCCATCCGCATCCTGGGGCGGGACGTGGAGGCGCTCGGACGCGAGGAGCGTATCCGGCTGCAGCTGCGCCTAGGGGTGATGTTCCAGCAAGGGGCGCTCTTTACCTCGCTCACGGTACTGGAGAACGTGATGCTGCCGCTTGCCGAGCACGCGCGCCTGCCGCGGCGGCTGCGCGAGGAGGCGGCCATGCTCAAGATCCAGCTGGCGGGGCTGGACGCGGACGCAGTGCATCGCCATCCGCGCGAACTCTCCGGCGGCATGACCAAGCGCGCGGCGCTCGCCCGGGCGCTCGCGCTCGACCCGGAGATCCTCTTCCTCGACGAGCCCACCTCCGGGCTCGATCCGGTGAGCGCCCGGGCGTTCGACCGGCTGGTGCTCGCGCTGCGCGACGCGCTGGGCGTGACGATCTTCCAAATCACGCACGACCTCGATTCGATCTTCGGTGCAAGCGACCTCGTGGTCTTCCTCGCGCGCAAGAAAGTACTGGCCGCGGGCACGGCCGAGGAACTGGCGCAGCGTCCGGAGCCGGAGCTGCGGGCGTATTTCTCGGCGCGGGCGGGGGGTTCCAACTGTTCGTTAAATACTTGCCTATAGTTGCGCGTTTGTATACACTTTAATCATGTCTCGCAAGCTCGTACCAATACATGAGGCTGCCGAAGCGCTTGGCGTCTCGGCGCAGACTCTTCGCCGCTGGGAGCGCGAAGGGCGACTGTTGCCCGATGAGCGCACGGCGGGCGGGCGCAGACGCTATGACCTTGCCCGGCTCAAGCCAGAGAAGTTCCGCTCGCAAGCCGAGGCAGTACGCAAAACGGTTGCCTATGCTCGCGTTTCCAGCCACGACCAGAAAGACGATCTGGAGCGGCAGAAGCAGGTTCTCGAACTGTATTGCGCACGGCAAGGCTGGACGTTCGAGGTCATCGCCGACCTGGGTTCCGGCATGAACTACCACAAGAAGGGCTTGAAGAAGCTGCTGGAGGCCATCATCGAAGGCCAGGTGGGTCGGCTGGTCATCGCGCACAAGGACAGGCTGCTGCGCTTCGGCGCGGAGTTGGTATTCGCCATCTGCGAGGCCAAGAACGTCGAGGTGGTCATCCTTAATCAAGGCGAGGACACGACCTTTGAGGAGGATTTAGCGAAGGATGTACTGGAAATCATCACCGTGTTCTCGGCGCGGTTGTATGGCTCGCGCAGCCGCAAGAACCAGAAGCTACTGGACAGTGTGAAGAAAGCCGTGGAGGAAATGCAGGCATGATCGTTGCTCACAAGATCGCGCTCGATCCGAACAACGTGCAGGCTTCGTACTTTGCCAAGGCCGCAGGCACGGCGCGATTTGCCTACAATTGGGCACTGGCCGAGTGGCAACGGCAGTACGAAGCCTGGAAACAGGACAACAGCTTGCCCAAGCCCTCGGAAGCCGCACTACGCCGTCAGTTGAACGCCATCAAGCGCGAGCAATTCCCGTGGATGCTGGAGGTCACCAAGAACGCGCCACAAATGGCGATCATCCAGTTGGGCGAAGCGTTCAAGAATTTCTTTGCAGGCCGCGCCAAGTACCCTAAGTTCCGCAAGAAGGGCGTGCACGACCGTTTCACGCTCTCCAATGATCAGTTCAGCATCGACGGCTGCCGCATACGTATCCCCAAGTTGGGATGGGTGCGTATGCGCGAGTCGTTGCGCTTCAATGGCAAGATCATGTCGGCCACGATCTCCCGTGTGGCCGACCGCTGGTTTGCCAGTATCACCGTGGATGTTCCCGATCAGTCCCATTTGCCCAAAGCCGAAAACCAAGGCGTGGTGGGTGTGGATTTGGGTGTATCCGCGCTCGCAACACTCTCGACGGGAGAAACCATCACCGGTCCGAAGCCTCACAAGGCGCTGCTGACCCGGTTGCAACGGCTCTCGCGCAGTCTGAGCCGCAAGCAAAAAGGATCAGCCAATCGCAAGAAGGCCAAGGCGAAGCTGGCACGTCTGCACGCCAGGATCGCCAACATCCGGCAGGACGCCCTGCACAAGCTCACGACGGACCTCACGCGCCGATTCCACACCATCGGCATCGAGGATCTGAACGTGCGCGGCATGGTGAGGAACCGCCATCTGGCCCGCTCCATAGCCGATATGGGCTTCTTCGAGTTCCGTCGGCAACTGGAATACAAGGCCGCGATGCGCGGCGGGCAGGTGGTGATCGCCGACCGATGGTTTCCGAGTAGCAAGATCTGCTCATGCTGCGGACACAAGCAAGAAGAACTGCCGCTGTCGGTGCGGCGCTGGTCATGTTCCATCTGTGGGGTGGAACATGACCGTGACCTAAATGCCGCGATCAACTTGAAGAATTACGCCGCGAGTTCCACGGTGTCTGCCTGTGGAGGGGAAGGCGCTGGCCTTGGCGGTGACGCCAAGGCGAAACCAGCCCCGATGAAGCAGGAAGTCAGCTTTGTTCCTGTTTAGGCAGGAATGAGTAAGTCTGACAGAACGGTGATCCATCCACCCCCACCCTATAGGGCCGGCATCAGATACCGCCGATGCACATGTACTTGATCTCCACATACTCCTCGATGCCGTACTTCGAGCCCTCGCGCCCCATGCCGGAAGCCTTCATGCCGCCGAAAGGCGCGACCTCGGTGGAGATGAGGCCGGTATTGATGCCGACGATGCCGTATTCGAGCGCCCCCCCCACGCGCCAGACGCGGCTCGAGGATTCGGTGTAGAAATAGGCGGCCAGGCCGAACTCGGTATCGTTGGCCATGCGGATGGCTTCTTCTTCGGTGTGGAAGCGAAAGAGCGGTGCCACCGGGCCGAAGGTCTCCTCGCGTGCGACTTTCATCTGAGGGGTGACGTCGGCGAGGATGGTCGGTTCGAAGAAGGTGCCGCCCAAGGGGTGACGCTTGCCCCCAGTGAGGATGCGCGCGCCTTTGCTCACGGCATCGGCGATGTGCTCTTCGACCTTGCGCACCGCGTTCTCGTCGATGAGGGGCCCCTGGTTGGTGCCTTCGGCGAGCCCCGGGCCGACTTTCAGCTGGGAGACGGCTTCGGCGAGCTTGGCGGCGAAGCGCTCGTAGACGCCGTCCTGCACGAGCAGGCGGTTCGCGCACACGCAGGTCTGGCCGGTGTTGCGGTACTTGGAGGCGAGCGCCCCCTGCACGGCGGCGTCGAGGTCGGCATCGTCGAAGACGATGAACGGCGCGTTGCCACCGAGTTCGAGCGAGAGTTTCTTCAAGGTGGGGGCGCACTGCGCCATGAGCTTGATACCGGTCTCGGTGGAGCCGGTAAACGAGAGCTTGCGCACGATGGGGTTGGCGGTGAGCTCGCCGCCGATGGCCGTGGCCGAGCCGGTGACGACGTTGAACACGCCAGCCGGTACGCCGGCACGCTCGGCGAGCACCGCCAGCGCCAGCGCCGAGTAGGGGGTCTGGCTCGCGGGCTTGAGCACCATGGGGCAGCCGGCGGCGAGCGCCGGTCCGGCCTTGCGCGTGATCATGGCCGAAGGGAAATTCCATGGCGTGATCGCACCGCACACGCCGATCGGTTCCTTGGTGACGACGATGCGCTTGTCGGCCAGGTGCGGCGGAATGACGTCGCCGTAGATGCGCTTGCCCTCTTCGGCGAACCACTCGATGAAGGAGGCGGCATAGAGCACTTCGCCGCGCGCTTCGGCCAGCGGCTTACCCTGCTCCGAGGTCATGAGGACGGCCAGGTCTTCCTGATTTTCGACGATGAGGTCGAACCAGCGTCGCAGGATGCGGGCGCGCGCCCCGGCGGTGAGGGCGCGCCAGGCCGGCCAGGCGGCGTTGGCCGCCTCGATCGCGCGGCGCGTTTCGGTAGCGCCCATCTTGGGCACGGTACCGAGCACGCTGCCATCGGCGGGGTTGCGCACCGTGAGGACGGCGCCGTCGTCGGCATCCGCCCAGCGTCCGTCGATGTAGGCTTGGGTGCGGAAGAGGGAGGGGTCTTTGAGGTTCATGCTCGTCTCCGGGGGGTTAGGGATAAATGCCGCGCAGCTGCCTTGCCTCGAGTACGCGCCGGCAGGCAAGGAGGTAGGCGGCGGTGCGCAGGGTCACGCGGTGTTCTTGCGCGGCTTTCCATACGGACTCGAAGGCTTCGCTGAGGATGCGCTCGAGCCTTTCGTTGATCTCCTGCTCGGTCCAGAAGAAGCTGGAGAAATCCTGCACCCATTCGAAGTAGCTCACCGTGACGCCGCCGGCATTGGTGAGCACGTCGGGCACGAGGGTCACCCCGCGGGACGTGAGGATGTCGTCGGCTTCGGGCGTGGTGGGGCCGTTGGCGCCTTCGAGGACGAGGCGCGCTTTGATGTCTCGCGCATTGTGCCGGTCGATCTGGCCTTCCAGCGCCGCGGGCACGAGGATGTCCGCTTCGACCGTCCAGAAGTCTTCGTTCGCAATTGCCGTGGCGCCGGGGAAGCGCCCCAGGGCACCGCCGCCGTCGAGCCAGCGTTGCAGGGCGTCGAGATCGATCCCGTCGCCGGCGTGGATCGAGCCGGTGACGTCCTGCAGGGCAACGATTTTGGCGCCGGTTGCGGCGAAACAGCGGGCGGCGGTGGCCCCGACGTTGCCGTAGCCCTGGATGGCGACGCGGGCCCCAGCTAGATCCAGGCCAAGCTTGCACGCCGCACTGCGCCCGACGATGAACACGCCCCGGCCGGTGGCCTCACGCCGCCCCAGACTGCCGCCGAGGCTGACTGGTTTACCAGTGACGACGCCCATCACCGTTCGCCCCTGGTTGATGGAATAAGTGTCCATCATCCAGGCCATGATCTGCTCGTTGGTGTTGACGTCAGGCGCGGGAATGTCCTTGTCCGGGCCGATGAGCACACCGATCTCGCTGGTGTAGCGGCGCGTGAGGCGCTCCAGTTCGCCTCGGGTCAAGGTGCGGGGATCGACCCGTACTCCCCCTTTGGCGCCCCCGAAGGGCAGGCCGATCACGGCGTTCTTGATCGTCATCCAGCCGGCGAGCGCCATGACCTCCGAGAGCGTGACGTCCTGGTGATAGCGCACCCCGCCCTTGCCCGGCCCGCGCGAGGTGTTGTGATGGACGCGGTAGCCTTCGAAGTGCCTGATCGAACCGTCGTCCATCTTCACCGGGATGTCGACGATGAGGATCCTCTTGGGGTGTTTGAGGGTCTCGATCCAGTAGCCCAGATCACCGAGGTGAGGGGCCACGCGATCGACCTGTTCGAGAAAGACTTCCCATGGGCCGAGATGGGCGCGGTCGAGGTAGGAAGGAATGGCATCCATCGTGGGTTTCTCCTTTTGGGAGCGCAAAAAAATCCTTATGGGATTGGGGTCGGTCACGGCGGGGATTTTTCAGCGAGTTCATTCATTCGAGGAAGGCTGCTCCTACAAGTGTAGGTGATACCGCCGGGATTTGCCATGGAACAGAGATCTCCCTGCGGGCAGACGATTTTTTCACCAATCCTTCAGACGACCCCCTTCGCCCGCAGTGCGGCCACTTCTGCTTCGTCCATCCCGAGCACCTCGCGCAGGACTTCGGCGGTGTGCTCACCCAGGAGCGGCGGCGCGCCGCGGTAGGCCGGGGGCGTGGCCGACAGCCGCATGGGGTTGGCGACCTGGGGCACGTCGCCGAGCCGCTCATGGGGCAGGTGCAGCGCCATGTCGCGGGCGCGTACCTGGGGGTCGGCGAAGACCTTGGAGAGAGGGTTGATGGGGCCGCAGGGGACTCCGGCCCGCTCCAGTGCGGCGATCCAGGCGTCGGTGCTGCGCGTGCGGGTGAGCTCCTGCAGGCGCGGGATCAGCTCGGCGCGGTGGGCGACGCGCGCCGGGTTGGTGGCATAGCGCGGGTCGGCCGCGAGTTCCGGCACCCCTGCTTCGGCACAGAAACGGGCGAATTGACCATCGTTGCCGATCGCCAGGATCATCCAGCCGTCGGCGGTGGGAAAATCCTGGTAGGGGACGATGTTGGGGTGCGCATTGCCCAGCCGCGGAGGATCCTGGCCGGTGGTGAGGTAGTTGAGCGCCTGATTGGCGAGGCAGGCGACCTGCACGTCGAGGAGCGCCATGTCGATGTACTGGCCGCGGCCACTGCGTTCGCGCCAGGCAAGCGCGGCGAGGATGGCATTGGCGGCGTAGAGCCCCGTGAGGATGTCGGTGAGCGCCACGCCCACTTTCATCGGCCCGCCGCCGGGTTCGTGATCGGGGCGGCCCGTGATGCTCATCAGGCCGCCCATGCCCTGGATGAGAAAATCGTACCCCGCCCGAGGCGCGTAGGGGCCGGTCTGGCCGAATCCGGTGATGGAGCAATACACGAGGCGGGGATTGCGCGCCGAGAGGCTGGCGTAATCCAGGCCGTAGCGTGCGAGCGCTCCCACCTTGAAGTTCTCGATGACGACGTCGGCTTCTTCGGCGAGCCGCCGGATGAGCTCCTGGCCTTCGGGGCGGGTGAGATCGACGGTGAGCGAGCGCTTGTTGCGGTTGGCACACAGGAAGTAGGCGGCTACTTTTTCCCCGTCTTCACCGTTTCCCTTCCACCACGGCGGGCCCCAGGTACGGGTGTCGTCGCCGCTGCCGGGTTTTTCGATCTTGATGACGTCGGCGCCCAGATCGGCGAGCAGCTGGCTCGCCCAGGGGCCGGCCAGCACGCGCGAGAGATCGAGCACGCGCAGGTGGGAGAGGGCCTGATCCATCGTCGCGATTCCCCGGCTCAGTTGGCAAAGGCGGCGATGCCGGTGATGGCTCGGCCGAGGATGAGGGCGTGGATGTCGTGCGTGCCCTCGTAGGTATTGACCACTTCGAGGTTGACGAGGTGGCGCGCCACGCAGTATTCATCGCTGATGCCATTGCCGCCGAGCATGTCGCGGGCGGTGCGGGCGATGTCGAGCGCCTTGCCGCAGGAATTGCGCTTGACGAGGGAGGTGAGTTCGACGGCGGCGATGCCTTCGTCCTTCATCCGGCCGATGCGCAGCACCGTCTGCAACCCGAGGGCGATCTCGGTGCACATGTCGGCGAGCTTTTTCTGGATGAGCTGGTTGGCGGCGAGCGGCCGGCCGAACTGCTTGCGTTCGAGCACGTAGTTGCGGGCGGTCTCGTAGCAGGCTTGGGCCGCGCCCAGCGCGCCCCAGGCGATGCCGAAACGGGCGGAGTTCAGGCAGGTGAAGGGACCCTTGAGGCCGCGGACTTCGGGAAAGGCATTCTCTTCGGGAACGAAGACTTCGTCCATGACGATTTCGCCGGTGACGGAAGTGCGCAGCCCCACCTTGCCGTGGATGACCGGCGCCGAGAGCCCCTTCCAGCCCTTCTCGAGGATGAAGCCGCGGATCTGCCCCTCGTCGTCCTTGGCCCAGACGACGAAGACGTCGGCGATAGGGCTATTGGTGATCCACATCTTGTTGCCCGAGAGCAGGTAGCCGCCCTCGACGCGGCGCGCCCGGCTTTCCATGCCGCC
The DNA here is from genome assembly GCF_001418245.1 of Tepidiphilus thermophilus. NCBI lineage: Bacteria > Pseudomonadati > Pseudomonadota > Hydrogenophilia > Hydrogenophilales > Hydrogenophilaceae > Tepidiphilus > Tepidiphilus thermophilus. The sequence goes on along the minus strand of NZ_LIPU01000004.1, from coordinate 157,393 downwards.
GGGGTCGGAGCCGTGGTTGGGCTCGGTGAGCCCGAAGCAGCCGATCCATTCGCCGCGGGCGAGTTTGGGCAGGTACTTGCGCTTTTGCGCTTCGGTGCCGAATTCGTGGATGGGGACCATCACGAGCGAGCTCTGCACGCTCATCATCGAACGGAAACCCGAGTCGACGTATTCGATTTCGCGGGCGATGAGCCCATAGGCGACGTAGTTGAGTCCCGCACCACCGTATTCTTCGGGGATGGTGGGGCCGAGCAGGCCGAGTTCGCCCATCTCGCGGAAGATCGCCGGGTCGGTGTGTTCGTGGCGGAAGGCATGCTGGGCGCGGGGCTGGAGTTTTTCCTGGGCGTAGGCGCGGGCGGTGTCGCGCACGAGGCGTTCCGTTTCGGTGAGCTGGGTGTCGAGCAGCAGCGGGTCTTGCCAGTCGAATGCGGCGCGGGGGGAGGGCATGGCGATCTCCTTCGGTGGGGTAGATGTGATGTTTCGGTATGGTATAAAGGGAATCTTCTGCCGGCAAGCGCTTTTTATGCATCGACCGGTGCGTTTTGCTCACTTCGCGGCATTGGGGTATGCGCAAGAGAATCCCTTCGACGATGGCGCTGACGGCGTTCGAGGCGGCGGCGCGCCATGAGAGTTTCACCCGGGCGGCCGAGGAACTGGCGCTGACGCAGAGCGCCGTCTGTCGCCAGATCGGGGCGCTGGAAGACTTTCTGGGGGTGGCGCTGTTTCGCCGCACGCGGCGCGGGGTGCAACTCACGGAAGCCGGCCGGGCCTACAGCCGCCAGGTGGCGCTGCGACTCGAGGCCCTGGAGCGCGACACGCTGGCGGTGATGTCCGGCCAGGGAGCGGGTACGCTGGAGCTCGCCGTGGTGCCCACTTTCGCCACCCGCTGGTTGCTGCCTCGCCTGGGCGCGTTTCGCGCGCTCCATCCCGAGGTGGTGATCCACATGGAGACGCGCACCCGCCCTTTCCTCTTCGCCGATACGCCGTTCGATGCAGCGATCTATTTCGGCGAAGCGGGGTGGCCGGGGACGGAAGCGCATTTCCTGATGCCGGAATTCCCCGTGCCGGTGTGCAGCCCGTCATTACCGGGGGCAAGGCCGGATCTTTCCCCTCAAGAGGTGGCTCGTCTGCCGTTGCTGCAGCAGAGCACCCGTCCCTATGCCTGGCGGCAGTGGTTCGAGGCCGCGGGCATGCGGGTGGCGCACGACCTGTCGGGGATGCGGCTCGAATTGTTCTCGATGCTGGCCCAGGCGGCGATCGAGCGCATGGGCGTGGCCCTCATCCCGCCTTTCCTCATCGAACGCGAGCTCGCCGCGGGCGAACTGATGATTCCCTGCAACCGCAGCTTCGTGAGCCGCCGCGCTTATTACCTGATCGTGCCCGAGCGCAAGGCCGAACGTCAGGCACTGGCAGTATTTCGCCAATGGCTGGTCGAAGAGGCGGGACGCAGCCACGAAGCGGTCCGGGACGCGGCGGTGGCTGGCGGCGAAGGGCAGTGCTAAGATATGCCGAGGGCCGTCTGGTCCGCGAGGATTCCCTACCACGAGGAGGAACGAGATGACGATACGCACGCGTTTGGTGGAATACACGCACGAAGGCACGACGCTCGAAGGCTTCCTGGCGTGGGATGACGCGATCACCGGCAAGCGACCGGCCGTGGCCGTGGTGCATGCCTGGGCCGGGCGTACCGCCTTCGAGTGCGAGAAGGCGCGCCAGCTCGCGATGATGGGCTACGTCGGCTTTGCCGTGGACCTGTACGGCAAGGGGGTGCTCGGCAAGAGCAAGGAAGAGAACGCGAAGCTGATGGCCCCCTTCGTCGAGAATCGCGCGAAGCTGCAGGGGCGTATCGCCCAGGCGATCGAGACCCTGCGGGCGCAACCCGAAGTCGATGCCGAAAAAATTGCGGCGATCGGCTTCTGTTTCGGCGGGCTCACGGTGCTCGATCTGGCGCGCACTGGGGCCGACGTGCGTGGGGTGGCGAGTTTCCACGGCCTCTTCACGCCGCCGGGCAATACCGCGGGCAAGAAGATCAAGGCCAAGGTGCTGGCGCTGCACGGCTGGGACGATCCCATGGTGCCGCCGAACATGGTGGTGGACTTCGCCAAGGAAATGACGGAAGCCGGCGCCGACTGGCAGCTGCATGCCTTTGGCAACACCATGCACGCCTTTACCCTGCCCGAGGCGAACGACCCGTCCTTTGGGACGGTTTATGAGCCCAAAGCCGATGCGCGCTCGTGGGCGATCCTGCGCGAGTTCCTGCACGAGATCTTCGCATGAGGCGTGCGCCGCGGCGCTGACCAGACGGTGGAATCGCGCGTCCCTTATGTGATCGTCGGCGTGTTCGTCGTCGTGGCGCTCACGGCCCTGGCCGGTTTAGGCCTGTGGCTGGGCGCCGACGTCGATACCCGCCGCTATCTGCCCTACCGGGTGCTGACCACCGAGTCGGTGACCGGCATCAATCGTGGCAGCTTCGTGCGTTACCGCGGTGTCGTCGTCGGACGGGTGAAGGGGGTCACGCTCGTCGATTCCGAGCGCGTGGCGATCGACCTCGATATCGTCGAAGGAACGCCGATCAAGACCGACACCAAGGCGACGATCTCCAGCCAAGGCCTGACGGGCTTGTCGTACATCGAATTGTCCGGCGGCTCGGTCGAGGCGCCGCCGCTGCTGCCGGGGCCGGACGGCACGCCGGCGGTGATCACCGCGGCGCCTTCGCTGATGCGCCGGCTGGACGTGGCGCTGTCGCAGAATCTGGAGCAGGTGGCGGGGGTGATGCAGCAGCTGCACAAGCTCCTCTCCGACGACAACCTCGCCAACCTCACGGCGACGATGGCCGACGCGCGCCGTTTCACGGCTGCGCTCGCTGCCCAGGAGAAACGCATCGATGCGCTGGCCGCTTCCCTCGAGAAGGCGGCAGCGCAGGCACCGGAACTGGCCGCCGACGGGCGCCGGACCTTGCGCGAGGCACAGGCGCTTCTGGCGGAGCTGCAGCGCACGGCTGCGGCCCTGCGAGAGGCCACGGTGGCGGCGCAGGGAGAATTGCAGGCGGCGCGCCGCGGGCTGCAACCGGAGGCGGAGGCGGCGCTGCAACGCTTGGAGGCGTCGATGGCCCGGCTGGAGCGCTTGAGCGCTTCGCTCGAGGAGCGGCCGCAGCGTCTGCTGTGGGGCGATCCGCCGGAACGGCCAGGGCCAGGGGAGTGAGCACGATGAGCGTAAGGGCGGTTGCGACGATAGGGGTCGTGAGCTTGGCGTTGGGCGCTTGCGCCATGGGCCAGCAAGGGTCTTCGCAGGCGCCGGCGCGGCTGTCGCTGGAGGCGGCGGCACGCACGGCTGGGCAAGGAGGAGAGTCCTCCGCCCCGCCGCAGGCCTCTTCGTCCCTGACGGTGCAAGTGAGCGCGCCGTGGGTGGCGCCGGCCTTCGCCGGAGAGCGCATCGCCTACCGGCGCGAGCCGCTGCGCCTGGAGTATTACACCCTTAGCCGCTGGGCGGAGCCGCCGCAGGAGGCCGTAGCGGCGGTACTCACGCGCCGCCTCGAGGAAAGCGGCGCATTTCGCGTGGTGCTGCCGCCGCAGGCGCACCTCTCGGCCGATCGGCGGCTCGCCGTCGACCTAGAGCTCTTGGAAGAACGGGTTCCGCCGGTCGGACCTGCCCCTTACGGCGAAGCGGAGGTGGCGCTGCGGGCGCGCTGGGTGCAGACGAGCGACGGTCGGGTACTGGCGAGCAAGCGCTTCGCCGCCACGGCGCCCGTGACCCAGCCGAACGCCGAAGGGGCGGTGGCAGCGCTCGGGGAGGCGCTCGCGCGCGTGAGCGAAGAGGTCGCGCGCTGGACGTTGGCCGTGGAGGCGCAAGGGCGATGAGCGCCGGGGCACTGGTGGCAGCGGCGCGCCGCTTGCACGAGCGCACGGCGGCGCTCGAGTTCGGCCCGCCGGTGACGCACGTCTATGCCCCGCTCGACTACGCCTGGGCGGTGCACGAGCAATACCTGAGCCGCTATGGTGAAGGGCCCAAGCGCGTGCTTTTCCTCGGCATGAATCCCGGGCCGTTCGGCATGGTACAGACGGGGGTGCCGTTTGGCGAGATCGCGGCGGTGCGCGACTGGCTGGGACTGGATGCGCCGATCGTGCGCCCGGTGCGCGAACACCCGCAGCGCCCCATCGAAGGCTGGGCCTGCCGGCGATCCGAAGTCTCGGGGGCGAGGCTGTGGGGGCTTTTCCGCGAGCGCTTCGGCACTGCGGCAGCCTTTTTCACCGAACATTTCGTGGCGAATTACTGCCCGCTTGCCTTCTTTGCCGGCACGCGCAACTTCACGCCGGACAAACTGCCCGCCGCGGCGCGCACGGCGCTGCTCGCGGCCTGCGACGCGCATTTGCGCGAAGTGGTCGAAGCCTTGAGGCCGCAATGGGTGATCGGGGTGGGCGCCTGGGCGGAGCAGCGTGCGCGGGAAGCGCTCGAGGATCTGCCGGTTCGCATTGCCCGTATCCTGCACCCGAGCCCGGCGAGCCCGGCGGCCAATCGCGGCTGGGCCGAGCAGGCGCGGGAGACGCTGACCGAACTGGACGTGTGGCGCTAGGGGCGATCCGTCTCCTTGGCCGCCCTTTGCGATGCGGCTCTCAGCGACCGGCCTGAGCGACTCGGGTAGGAGCCTTGGACTTGGCTTTGTCGTTGTCTTTGGCTTGGGCTTTGGCCTGAACGCCGTGCGGTGCCGCGGCAGGCTTCTCGTTCTTCGCCTGAACCACGGGTTTGGCGGGCGGCTTGCCGCTGGCCTTGGCGGTCTGTACGGTGTTCTTCCCCACCGGGGAGCGTGACGCGGGCGTTCGGCTCGCCGTCTGCGTGTGGACCGTAGGCGTGGCGCGCCCCTGAGCCGTGGGTGCCGCGGTTTTGCGGGTTTTGTCGTTGCGTGCGACGACGCGGTTGGCCGAGGGAGCCGCTTTGGCGGGCTTGGCCTTGCTGCTGCCCCCCTTGTTGGGTGCGACGCCGGCCGCGAGCAGAGGAGCGGCCGCGGCGGCCGCCGTTTCGAGGGAATCTTTGCCGTGGGAAGAAGGAGTTTCCTGGCTTTCTTCCTTGGCGGCGAGTTCGAGCGGCGCGTGGCTCATGCCGCCGACGCGACCTCCGGCGATGAAGCGCTCGCGCCAGTAGTCCTGCTCGAGCGTGTCGATGGAGACGGTGCGGCCGCGCCGAGGGGCGTGGATGAAACGGCCGTTACCGAGGTAGATGGCGACGTGGTTGATCGAGCGGCTGCGGCGCCCGGTCTTGAAGAAGAGGAGATCGCCTGGCTGAAGCTCGCTGCGCGAGACCCGTTCCGTGGCGTTGTACATGTCGCTGGAGGTGCGCGGCAGGTCGATGCCGACGCTGGAAAACGAATATTTGACGAAACCGCTGCAATCGAGGCCTTCTTCAGGGAGGTCCCCTCCGTTGCGGTAAGGTGTTCCCTGCAAGGAGAGGGCGGTCTCCAGTGCCCGAGCCATGCGACCGGGTTTGACGTCGGCGCTCAGGGTATAGTCGGGACTGCGGTAGATGGGGGCAGAGAGAAAGACGTCGAGCGCGTCTTCCGCTGCCTCTTCGTCTTCTTCCTGGGTGGCGATCTCGTTGCCGCTGGTTAGGGCATACTGAGAAGAATCATCGGGGCGTGTTGCTTGTTGGGTGAGGGTGCAGGCGCTCAGCAGACCGAACGCCATCGCCAGAAGGCTCAGCCGCCACAAGGGCTGGGTCACTGGTGTCGGCATGGCAGACCCTCCGACCAGAAAAGGATAATTGCCAATTATGCAACGAAACGTACGAGATGCAAACCTCGCCCGCTCCCCGTCGCGGCTGGTGGTGGCGGTGACCGGCGCTTCTGGTAGCGCCTTGGCGCTGGAACTGCTGCGCTGGCTGCGCGAGGCGACCGATTGGGAACTGCACGTGGTGGTGTCGGCAGCGGCGCTGCGTACCGCCCGGCTCGAACTGGGCGTCGGGCGCGAGGCATTCGCGGCGCTCGCCGATGCGATGTACGCGAACAAGGACATCGGCGCATCGATCGCCTCGGGTTCGTTCGCCACGCTCGGCATGGTAGTGATCCCTTGTTCGATGAACACCCTGGCGGCGATCGCCCACGGTCTGGGGGACACCCTGATCGCACGGGCGGCGGACGTGACGCTCAAGGAGCGCCGGCGCTTGGTTCTGGTGCCGCGCGAGACGCCCTTGAACCTCATTCACCTACGCAACATGACGGCGGTGACCGAGGCGGGTGCGGTGGTGGCCCCGCCCGTGCCGGCGTTCTATCTGGGGGAACTCACGCCGCAGCGGCTGGTACAGCAGATCGCCATGCGGGTGGCTTCGCTCTTCGGCGTGGCACCGGCGCCGTGGGCGCAATGGACGGGCGAAGAGTGAGGCTCAGGCGGCGGGCAGGGCGGCGTTGAGTTTTTCGAACGCCTCGCGCAGCCGCGCCGGCTCGTCGAGCTTGAGCAGGCGCTGCACCTTGGGAGTGAGTTCGTTGATGTCGGCATGAAGCAGGCGCTGCTTCACGCCGAGCACCCGCTCGGGGTGCATGGAAAATTGCCGCAGACCCATACCGAGGAAGAGCCAGGTGTATTCGGCGTGGCCGGCGAGCTCCCCGCACAGGGATACGGGCAGGCCGTTCTTGGCGCCGAACTGGATAGTGCCGGCGATGAGCCGCAGTACGGCCGGATGCAGCGGGTCGTAGAGATCGGCCACGGCATCGTCCTGCCGGTCGATGGCCAAGGTGTACTGGATGAGGTCGTTGGTGCCGATGGAGAGGAATTGCACGCGCTTGAGGAAGATACCAGGCGCGAGCGCCGCGGCCGGGATTTCGACCATGGCGCCGAGTTCGACGTCTTCGGCGAATTTCTTCCCTTCGCGCTGCAGCTGTTCCTTGGCGCGGGCAAGCAGCTGCAGTGTCTGGTCGATTTCGTGGGCGTGCGCCACCATGGGCAGCAGGATCTTGAGCTTGCCGTGCACCGAAGCGCGTAGCAGCGCCCTCAGCTGGGTGAGGAAAAACGTGGGCTCGGCGAGGCAATAGCGGATGGCCCGCAACCCCAGGGCGGGATTGGGCTGCACGCGCGAGGTGTTCGGCTCGAAATCCTTGTCGCCGCCCAGATCGAAGGTGCGGATGGTGACCGGCTTGCCTTTCATGCTCTTGAGCACGTCGCGATAGGCTTCGTACTGTTCGTCTTCGCTCGGCCGATCGAGCCGGTCGAGGAAGAGGAATTCGGTGCGGTAGAGCCCAATGCCATCGGCGTTGACGCGCTGCACGAGCTCGAGGTCGCTCGGTGTCTCGATGTTGCACAAGAGCTCGATCGGTGTGCCATCGAGCGTGACGGTGGGGGCGTCTTTCAGGCGGGCGAGCCGCGTGCGCGAGATCTCCAGCTCGGCCTTGCGCAGGCGGTATTCCTCGACGATGCTGGGATGGGGATTGACGATGGCCACGCCCCGCGCGCCGTCGATGATGACGAGATCGTCTTCTTCGAGGAGCTGGCGCGCGAGCCGCACACCCACCACCGCCGGCAGCTGCAGGCTGCGCGCGACGATGGCGGTGTGGGAGGTAGGGCCGCCGACGTCGGTGAGAAAGCCGGCGATGTGCTGGCCGCGAAAACCGATGGTATCGGCCGGCGAGAGGTCGTGCGCCACGACGATGGTGGGCAGATCGTCGCGCCGCGGTTTCGGCGGGCGCGCCAGCCCCAGCAGTTCCTTGAGGAGCCGCTCGACGATCTGGATGACGTCGGCGCGACGCTCACGCAAGTAAGGGTCTTCGATGGTGTCGAACTGCTCGAGCAGCGTGTCGAGCTGCTGGGTGAGGGCCCATTCGGCGTTGATGTGCTGCTGGCGGATGCGATCGCAGGCGGCTTCGATGAGCAGCGGGTCTTCGAGCATCATCGCCTGCAGGTCGAGAAAGGCGTTCAGTTCGGCCGAGGCCTGGCTCGCGGCGGTGGTGGCCTTGAGCGCGGCCAGTTCGGCCTTGATCGCGGCGGCGGCGGCACGCAGCCGGGCGCATTCGTCCTCGACGCGGTTCTCGGGGATTTCGTAATGGCTGACTTCGAGCAGGGCGTGCGAGACGAGGTGCACCCGGCCGATGGCGATGCCGCTCGAGACGGCGAGCCCGTGCAGCGCGAAGGAGATGCCGCCCAAGGGCTCACTCCTCCTCGCCGAAGCGGTTGCCAATGAGCTCGACGATGGCCTGCAAGGCTTCGTCGGCCCGCTCGCCCTCGGTTTCGATCTCGATCTTGCTGCCTTTGGCGGCGGCAAGCATCATCACGCCCATGATGCTCTTGGCGTTGACCCGTCGCCCGTTGCGGCTGATCCAGATCTGGCAGGGAAACTGGCTGGCGAGCTCGGTGAGCTTGGCCGAGGCCCGCGCGTGCAGTCCGAGCTTGTTGATGATTTCGACTTCGGCCTTGGGCATGGTGGTAGCGCCGGGAAAGGAGTCTGCATTTTAGCGAATCTGCGGGGGAAAGGGTTTCTTTTCGTGGAAAGCAGGGTAATGCTAGACTGCGCAAAACGGATGGAAGGAAAGGAGACCATGGCATTCGTCGAGATCGATGGAATTGCGCTGGAATACGAATGGTGGCGGCCGCAGGATGCCGCTGCGGCGGCTTCGCCCGTGGTGTTGCTGCACGAGGCCCTGGGCTCGGTGTCGATCTGGCGCGATTTCCCGCAGCGGCTGGCCGCTGCCCTGCGCCGTCCCGTGATGGCGTACTCGCGCCAGGGCTATGGGCGCAGCGGCCGGGAGGATCGTCCGCGCGGGGTGGATTACCTGCACCGCGAGGCCTTGCATTGGCTGCCGCGGGTGCTGTCGGCGTTGGAGATCGAGCATCCGGTGCTCGTGGGGCACAGCGACGGGGCTTCGATCGCGTTGATCTGCGCCGCTTCCGGTTTGGCACCGCGGCCAGAGGCGGCGGTGCTGATCGCGCCGCACGTCGAGGTGGAACCCGAGGCGATCGCCGGCATCGAGGCGGCCGACCGGCTGTGGCGCACGACCGACTGGCCGCAGCGCCTGGCGCGGCATCAGCCCGATCCGCAGCGCGTGTTCGCCGCTTGGCGTGATACCTGGCGCTCGCCTGAGTTTCGTGCGTGGAACATCGAGGCGGAGATCCCGAAAATCGCCTGTCCGGTGCTGGCGGTGCAGGGTGACCGGGACGAATACGCGACCTTGGCCCAGATCGAGAAGATCGCACGGGGCGCGCCTCGCGGGAAGATGGCGGTATTGCCGCAGTGCGGCCACAGCCCGCATCGGGAGCGACCTGAGGCGCTGATCGCGCTGATTGCCGACTTCCTCCACCAGCTCGACGAGGAACGTACATGAACGGCTGGCCTGCCTGGGTGTGGCTGGTGCTGGGCGTGCTCCTGATGCTCGCCGAGCTGGTGGTGCCTTCTTTCTTCATTTTCTGGTTCGGCTTGGCCGCCTGTGGCGTGGCCGCCGTGGTGGCGATCCTGCCGCAGAGTTCGCTACTTCTGGAGCTCGGTCTCTGGCTGGTCGCTTCCCTGCTGCTCGTGACGGCGTGGTTTGGCTGGCTGGAACCGCGCCGGCGGCGCTCGCGCATCGGGGCTTCCGACGCGGCGGTGGGGGAGATCGGCTGGGTGAGCGAGGCGATCGAGCCGCAGCGGCGAGGAAAAGTGCGGTTCCAGCGGCCGGTTCTCGGGGCGGAAGAATGGCCGGCCTTGGCCGACGAGCCGATCGGCGAAGGCGAGCGGGTGCGGGTGGTGGCGGTCGAAGGGCAGATGGTGAAAGTGGCGCGGCTGCGTCAGGGGCGATCTTGAGGGATGCTTTTTTGCGGGAGGTGGGGAAATGAACGCGAGTCTGGTCGTCGTCGGCGTCTTGCTGCTCTTCGTGGTCGTCACGATCGCCAAGGGGGTGCGTATCGTGCCGCAGGGGGAAGAGTGGATCGTGGAGCGTCTGGGGAAATACCGGACCACCCTGCGGCCCGGGCTCAACATCGTCATCCCGTACTTCGATCGCATCGCCTATAAGCTGGTGACGAAGGATCTCATCCTCGACATCAAGGAACAGGAGGTGATCACGCGCGACAACGCCGTGATCGTCACCAATGCGGTGGCCTTCGTCAAGGTCACCGATCCGGTGAAGGCCGCCTATGGCGTGACGAATTTCGCCGTGGCGATCGAAAACCTCATCATGACGACGCTGCGCTCGATCATCGGCGAGATGGAGCTCGACGAAGCGCTCTCCTCGCGCGAGAAGATCAAGGTGCGGCTGCGTGAATCCATCGTCGATGAGGCGATCGACTGGGGGCTGACGGTGAAGTCGGTGGAAATCCAGGACATTCGTCCTTCCCCGTCCATGCAGCAGGCAATGGAACAGCAGGCCGCCGCCGAGCGCGAGCGCAAGGCCATGGTCACGCGCGCCGAAGGCGAGAAACAGGCGGCCATCCTGGAAGCCGAGGCGCGGCTGGAGGCGGCCAAGCGCGACGCCAACGCCCAGGTGATGCTGGCGCAGGCTTCCGCCGAGGCGCTGCGCCGGGTGGGCGAGGCGGTGGGACCGGATTCCGCCGCCCTGTGGTATCTGCTGGGCGAGAAGTACGTCGCCTCGCTTGAGCGCCTCGCCGCCGGAGAGAACGCCAAGTTCCTCGTCCTGCCGGCCGATCTGCCCCAGGCGGTGGCGGGGCTCTTCGCCCGCGGGGGGCATTGAACCCTTTGCTGGTCTTCGGCGTCGAAAACGCCTAAAATCAAAAGTTTCTCCTCGACCATCGCAAGCCCATGATTTTTCCTGAACGCTTCGACGTCATCGTCGTCGGCGGCGGCCACGCCGGCACCGAGGCGGCGCTGGCCGCGGCGCGCGCCGGTGCGCGCACGCTGCTGCTCACCCACAACCTCGACACCCTGGGGCAGATGAGCTGCAACCCCTCCATCGGCGGCATCGGCAAGGGGCATCTCGTCAAGGAAGTCGACGCGTTGGGCGGGGCGATGGCGCTCGCCACGGACGAAGCCGGTATCCAGTTTCGTACGCTCAATGCGAGCAAGGGGCCGGCGGTGCGCGCCACCCGCGCCCAGGCCGATCGCGTGCTCTATCGCAAGGCGATCCGCAAGCGCCTGGAGAACCAGCCCAACCTGTGGCTCTTCCAGCAGGCGGTCGACGACCTGCTGGTGCAGGGCGATCGCGTGCTGGGCGTGGTCACCCAGCTGGGTATCCGCTTCGAGGCGCCGGCCGTGGTGCTCACCACCGGCACTTTCTTGAATGGCCTCGTGCACGTGGGACTGTCGCGCTACACGGCCGGGCGGGCGGGCGATCCGGCTTCCGTGTCGCTCGCGCAGCGGCTCGCCGAACTGGGCTTACCCAAGGGGCGCCTGAAGACCGGCACGCCGCCGCGGCTCGATGCGCGCACCATCGACTTCTCCCGCTGCACCGTGCAGCCGGGCGACGATCCCGAGCCGGTGTTCAGCTTCCTCGGCTCGCGCGCCATGCATCCGCCGCAGCGCCCCTGCTGGATCACGCGCACCAACGCGCGCACGCACGAGATCATCCGTCGCAACCTCGATCGCTCGCCCCTCTACGCCGGCGTGATCGAGGGGGTGGGGCCGCGCTATTGTCCCTCGATCGAGGACAAGATCCACCGCTTCGCCGACAAGGATGGACACAACGTCTTCCTCGAACCCGAGGGGCTGGAGACGAACGAGATCTACCCCAATGGCGTATCCACGTCGCTGCCTTTCGACGTGCAGATCGAGATGCTGCGCACCATCCCGGGGCTGGAGCGGGTGCACGTGCTGCGCCCAGGCTACGCCATCGAATACGACTACTACGATCCGCGCCACCTCAAGCACAGCCTCGAGACCAAGCACTTCCACGGGCTCTTCTTCGCCGGCCAGATCAATGGCACCACTGGCTACGAAGAGGCCGCAGCGCAGGGGCTGCTCGCCGGGGTCAATGCGGCGCGCTTCGTCTTCGGCCATGAGCCGTGGTGGCCGCGGCGCGACGAGGCTTATCTCGGCGTGCTCGTCGATGATCTCGTCACCAAGGGCGTGAGCGAACCCTACCGCATGTTCACCTCGCGCGCCGAGTTCCGCTTGCAGTTGCGCGAGGACAACGCCGATCTGCGGCTCACCGAGATCGGGCGTCGCCTGGGCTTGGTCGATGATCTGCGCTGGACAGCGTTCTGCCGCAAGCGCGAGGCGATCGAGCGCGAGACGGCGCGTCTGCAGGCGCAGCGGGTCGTCCCGGCTCGGATCTCGCCGGACGAGGCGCAGGCGTTCGCCCAAGTGCTGGGCGCGCCGCTCGAGCGCGAGGCGAGCTTCTTCGATCTGCTGCGCCGTCCGGGGGTGCGCTACGAGGAACTCATGACCCTGCCGGGGGCGCCGGAGCTGCCCGAGAACGACCCGGCGGTGATCGAGCAGCTCGAGATCGCTGCCAAGTATCACGGTTATCTCGCGCGCCAGCACACCGAGGTCGAGCGGCTCAAGGCCGCCGAGGCGCTGCGCATTCCGCCGGGGATCGACTATTCCCGCATCCCGGGGCTGTCGCGCGAGATCCAGCAGAAACTCGCCCAGCACGCGCCCGAGACGCTGGGGCAGGCAAGTCGCATCCAGGGCGTGACCCCGGCGGCGATCGCCATCCTGCTCGTGTGGCTGCGCCGTGGCGAACCCGCGCCGCAGGTCGAAGTGGCGCCGGAGGGCATCGAGTGAGCCCTCGCGCTCCCTCGTCCCAGGACGAAGCCGCGGCGCGCGCCCTGCTCGAAGAGGGTGTCGCCGTGCTCGGGCTTTCCTTGCCTGCGACGACGCTGGAGGCGCTGTGGCGCTACGCTGGCCTACTGGTGAAGTGGAATCGCGTCTATAACCTCACGGCCATCACGCGGCTTGAGGAAGTGGTCACGCACCACCTGCTCGATGCGCTCGCCGTCTGGCCCTGGGTGCGGCAGGAAAGGGTGCTTGTCGACGTCGGCTCCGGCGCGGGACTACCGGGCATCGTGCTCGCGCTCGCGGCGCAGGCCGAGGGGCGGCCGCTCGAAGTGCATTCGCTCGATGCGGTGGCGAAGAAGATCGCCTTTCAGCGTCAGGTGGCGATCGAATTGGGACTGAAAGGCTTCCATCCCTGGCACGAACGCATCGAGCGCTGGCAGCCACCGGCGCCGATCTCGGGTATCATCTCGCGGGCATTCGCGCGCTTCGATGAATTCATCGCCCTCACACGCCACCTCCTGCCGCCGGGCGGACGCTGGTACGCCATGAAAGGACCGCGCCATGAAGAAGAGCTCGCCGGCTTGCCGGAAGATGTGGCGGTTCGGGTCGTGCCGCTCGAAGTGCCGGGGCTTGCCGAGGCGCGCCATCTCGTGATCGGGGAACTTCGCTGATGGGCCACGTGTTTTGCATCGCCAACCAGAAAGGCGGGGTCGGCAAGACCACGACCAGCGTCAACCTTGCCGCGGCGCTCGCCCGGCGGGGGCACCGCGTGCTGCTCGTCGACCTCGACCCACAGGGTAACGCCACCATGGGCAGTGGCATCGACAAGCGCACGCTCGAGCGCTCCGTCTATCAGGTGCTGGTCGGGTTATCGGGCCTGGAAGAGGCAACGTTACGCTCCGAATCCGGCGGCTACGACGTACTGCCGGCCAATCGGGAACTGGCCGGGGCCGAGGTGGAGCTCGTCGACTTGCCTCGGCGTGAATTCCGCCTGCGCGATGCGCTCGCCGCCGCCCCTTCCACCTATGATTTCGTGCTCATCGATTGTCCGCCCTCGCTTTCCTTGCTCACGCTCAATGCGCTCACCTGCGCCCACGGCGTGATCATTCCGATGCAGTGCGAATACTACGCGCTGGAGGGCTTGTCGGATCTGGCCAACACCATCAAGCGCGTGCATGCCAACCTCAACCGGGACCTGCGCATCGTTGGGCTGCTGCGGGTGATGTTCGATCCGCGCGTGACGCTGCAGCAGCAGGTCTCGGAGGAAGTGCAGCGCCATTTCGGCGAGAAAGTCTTCGCGACGGTGATTCCGCGCAACGTGCGCCTGGCCGAGGCGCCGAGCCACGGTATGCCCGGGGTCGTCTTCGATCCCCGCTCTCGGGGCGCCCTCGCCTACCTCGAGTTCGCCGCCGAGCTGGAGCGGCGCCTGGGCGTGGCCGCTCCGCTCGCGGAGGCGCACTGATGGCAGCGGGCAAGCGCAAGGGGCTGGGGCGCGGGCTGGACGCACTGCTGGGCGCGCCGACGGCGGTGGAAGAGGCGCTGCGCAGCCTCGACATCGACTGCATCGACCCCGGCCGCTACCAGCCGCGCACGCGCATGGACCCTCAGGCGCTGGAAGAACTCGCCGCCTCGATCCGCGCCCAGGGCGTGATGCAGCCGCTGCTGGTGCGCCCCGTGGGCGAGCGCTACGAGCTCATCGCCGGCGAGCGGCGCTGGCGTGCCGCCCGCATGGCGGGTCTGCTGGAAGTGCCCTGTCTCGTGCGCGAGATCCCGGACGAGGCGGCGCTGGCGATGTCCCTCATCGAGAACCTCCAGCGTGAAGACCTCAACCCCATCGAAGAAGCTCAAGGGCTGCAGCGGCTCATCGACGAATTCGGCATGACCCACCAGCAGGCGGCCGAGGCCGTCGGGCGCAGCCGCTCGGCGGTCACCAACCTGCTGCGCCTGCTGCAACTGGCCGAGCCGGTGCGCGAGCTGCTGATGGAGGGGGCGCTCGAAATGGGCCACGCCCGGGCGCTGCTCGCGCTTGCCGTGCCGCAACAGGTGGAACTCGCCCGCCGCGCTGCGGCGCAGGGCTGGTCGGTGCGCCAGACCGAGCGCGCCGTGCAGGCGCTGCTTTCTCCGCCCGCGCCCAAACCCGAAGCGGTGAAAGACCCCGACTGGCGGCGGCTGGAAGAGGCGCTTTCCGAACACTTCGGCGCGCCAGTCCTCATCAAGCGCCGCCGCGACGGGCGCGGCACGCTCGAGATCGCCTTCGCCGACGACGACACGCTCGAGGGCCTGCTCGAACGCCTGGGCGTGCGGGCCTGAACGGTCAACCCGCCGCTTGCGCGGGGGTGCTGCCCATCTCGCGCAATTTGCGGTAGAGCGTGGCGCGGCTGATGCCCAGGCGCCTTGCCGCCGCCGTGCGGTTGCCGCGGCTTGCGACGAGCGCCCGCTCGATCGCGGCGCGCGACAGGGTTGCCAGTTCCAATGTCTCTTCCTGCCCTTGCGGCAGGGAGGGGGACATGCTGGTCCGTTGCTTCAGCGCCGCCGCGAGCCCCTCGGGCAGCGCCTCCCAGCCGATCACCATTTCTTCCTCATCCACCAGGGCTGCGGCCACGCGCAGCGCCTGCGCCAGTTCCCGCACGTTGCCCGGCCAGGAATGGGCCGCGAACGCGGCGGCCACCTCGGGCGCGAGCCTCAGGTCCCGGTCCGGCGCGCAGGCGCGCAGGATGCGCTCCACCAGCACGGGTAGATCGCTGCGCTCGCGCAGCGGCGGCAGGGTCAGCGTCAGGCCCGCCAGCCGATAGTAGAGATCGGCGCGGAATCGCCCCGCCTCGACTTCTGCCGGCAGGTCGCGGTGCGTGGCCGCGATGAGCGCAAACTCGACGCGCACCGGTTTTCCGCCCAGTGGCACGACCTCCTTCGTCTCCAGCACCCGCAGCAGTCGCCCCTGCAGCGCGAGCGGCATGTCGCCGATCTCGTCGAGAAAGAGCGTGCCGCCGTGCGCCTCGCGGATGCGCCCGAGGCTCCCCTCGCGGCGCGCGCCGGTATAGGCGCCGGGGGCATAGCCGAAGAGCTCGGCCTCGATGAGCGCTTCCGGTAACGCAGCGCAATTGACCGCTACGAACGGTTTGTCGCGCCGCGGCGAGCTGCGATGGAGGGCTTGGGCGAAGAGTTCCTTGCCCACGCCGCTCTCGCCGCGCAGCAGGATGGGGATGTCCTTGTCGAGCACCCGACGGGCCTGGGCGATGACCCGGCGCAGCGCCTCGTCGCCGGTGTCGAGCTCGGCCAAGGCATCGTTGGCCGGTGCAGGATCGGCGCGGCGGATCACGACGCGCGCGCGGCGTCCTTCGAAGCGCGCATAGAGGGGATTGCCCTGCGGATCGTACAGCAGCACCGGTTCGTCGCCGCGCGGCACGGGGGCGGCGCGGCGGAAGAGCCGTTCCAGTGGCACCGCACCAAGCTCCTCGTGCCGTAGAGAAAAAAGGCGGCGGGCAGCGGAATTGGCTGCCACCACGCGACCGTCGTCGTCCACGCAGACGATGGCGTCATCGACGAAGCTGCCCAGGGCGTGCGCATCGCGATGCAAATGGATGCGCAGACCGCGGTGGCGGGCAACGATGGCGTGGTTCTCGATCAGGCGCACCGCCGTATCGACCAGGGCGCGGGTGTGTGGATGGTGGTCGTGCCAGTCGCAGGAGACGTCGAGCACCGCCACCAAGCGGCCAGTGCCGTCGAAGATGGGGGCGGCGGTGCAGGCGAGAAATTCGTTGCAGCTCAGATAATGCTCCGGCCCCAGCACCTCGACCGGCGCCCCTTCGGCGATCGCCGTACCCACGGCGTTGGTGCCGCGCACGCCTTCGTGCCAGATCGCACCGCGGGCCAGGTGGACCCGTTGCGCACGTTCGAGGAAAGAAGAATTTCCCACCGCCTCTACGATCAGACCCTGTGTGTCGGCGACGATGAGCACGCTGCGGCTTGTATCGAATCCGCCGAAAACACCCTCCAATACTGGACGGGCAAGCCGTAGCCATTCCTCGACCGACTGGCGAGCCTGCTCGAGGATGAGTGTTTCTACTACACCTTCTTCGGGAGGCAGGAGACGCTCGGCTGCTACATGGTGCTCACGGCAGCGTTTCCACGAGTGTAGGATGGGTGTCGCCAAGGGAAGGGCGGGAAGTTCACCTCGTTCGACAAAGATTCGCTTAGCTTGACGTACGGATTCTGGACAAACCCGGAATTCGATCTCCATTTCCTCCTCCACTATGTGAGACGGTGTCGCAGATTGCGACCCTGTATTTCGGTGTATCGTCTCGAATTGCGACACTTTTCCGTTTTTTGGCCCCGATACCCCTCTTCATGAGTGAAGTTACAGGGATGCGGTTTGCGGCATGTTTTTTGCTATATCAATTTCACCGATGGATCGATCCATCGGTATGATGAAAATTGTATCTCTATATTTTGAGAGGAGACTTCCATGAGTTTGGTGAATTATCTTCAACTGGCCGACCGCACCGATGGTTTCTTCATCCCTTCAGTGACCCTCGTTGGCCCTGGATGTGTCAAAGAAGTTGGGCCACGGGCCAAGATGCTGGGCGCGAAACGGGCGTTGATCGTCACCGACGCTGGGTTGCACAAGATGGGGTTGTCGCAGGAAATTGCCGACCTACTGCGCAGCGAGGGCATTGACAGTGTAATTTTCGCTGGTGCCGAACCCAATCCAACCGACATCAATGTTCATGATGGTGTAAAAGTTTATCAGAAAGAGAAGTGCGATTTCATCGTTTCCTTGGGTGGCGGATCCTCGCACGACTGTGCCAAAGGTATCGGTCTGGTCACCGCGGGGGGGGGGGCATATCCGCGACTACGAAGGAGTCGACAAGTCCAAGGTGCCGATGACGCCGCTGATCGCCATCAACACCACTGCCGGTACCGCCTCGGAAATGACCCGCTTTTGCATCATCACCAATACCGATACCCACGTGAAAATGGCCATCGTCGACTGGCGCTGTACCCCGCTGGTCGCGATCGATGATCCTCGCTTGATGGTGAAGATGCCGCCTGCGCTTACTGCCGCCACGGGCATGGATGCCTTGACGCACGCGGTAGAGGCTTATGTCTCCACTGCGGCCACACCCATCACCGATGCCTGTGCCGAAAAAGCCATCGAACTCATCGGCCAATGGCTCCCCAAAGCGGTGGCCAACGGTGATTGGATGGAAGCGCGCGCCGCCATGTGCTATGCCCAGTATCTTGCCGGCATGGCGTTCAACAATGCCTCGCTCGGCTACGTCCACGCCATGGCGCACCAGCTCGGCGGTTTCTACAATCTGCCGCATGGTGTGTGCAACGCCATCCTTCTGCCGCACGTCTGCCAGTTCAATCTCATCGCAGCCACTGAACGCTATGCCCGGATTGCCGCCTTGCTGGGTGTAGACACTTCAGGCATGGAGACGCGAGAGGCTGCCTTGGCGGCGATCGCTGCCATCAAGGAGCTTTCTTCATCCATTGGCATTCCCCGTGGTCTGAGTGAGCTGGGTGTGAAGGCGGCCGATCACAAGGTAATGGCCGAAAACGCCCAGAAGGATGCCTGCATGCTCACCAATCCGCGCAAAGCTACGTTGGAACAGGTGATCGGCATCTTCGAGGCGGCCATGTGACATCCTCCCTTTCGGAAGAGACGACTTGATGGAGGATTGAATTTATCTGTGCATGTGCTAATTTTATCTATACGCTGCCCATAGATGTGGCAACGAAATCATTGATCCACGAGGAGACGCGAAGATGACCTACCCTTTCCCCGGCGCTGCTGGTGCCCCGGTCCAGTTCAAGGCCAAGTACGACAACTTCATCGGCGGCAAATGGGTGCCGCCCGTCAAGGGGCAGTACTTCGACAACATCACGCCCATCACTGGCAAGGTGTTCTGCCAAGCGGCGCGCTCCACGGCCGAAGACATCGAGCTCGCGCTCGATGCCGCGCATGCCGCCAAGGAAAAATGGGGCAAGACCCCGCCGGCGCAACGCGCCCAGGTGTTGCTCGCGATTGCCGATCGGCTCGAGCAGAACCTGGAAAAACTCGCCTACGCCGAGACGGTGGACAACGGCAAGCCGATCCGCGAAACCCTTGCGGCCGACATTCCGCTCACCGTCGATCACTTCCGCTACTTCGCCGGCTGCATCCGCGCCCAAGAAGGGACGCTCTCCGAGATCGACGAAAATACCGTCGCCTACCACTTCCACGAGCCGCTGGGCGTGGTCGGTCAGATCATTCCCTGGAACTTCCCCATCCTGATGGCGGCCTGGAAACTCGCCCCGGCGCTGGCGGCCGGCAACTGCGTGGTGCTCAAGCCCGCCGAGCAGACGCCCGTGAGCATCATGGTGCTCATGGAGCTCATCGCCGACATCCTCCCGCCGGGGGTGGTCAACGTCGTCAATGGCTTCGGCCTGGAGGCAGGCAAGCCCCTGGCCACCAGCCCGCGCATCGCCAAGATCGCCTTCACCGGCGAGACCACCACCGGCCGGCTCATCATGCAGTACGCCAGCCAGAACCTCATTCCGGTCACACTGGAGCTCGGCGGCAAATCGCCCAACATCTTCTTCGAGGACGTGGCCGCGGCCGACGACGACTTCTTCGACAAGGCGATCGAAGGCATGGTGCTCTTCGCCTTCAACCAGGGCGAAGTGTGCACCTGTCCTTCGCGCGCCCTCATCCAGGAGTCGATCTACGACAAATTCATGTCGCGCGCCCTGGAACGCGTCAAGGCGATCAAACAGGGCAACCCGCTCGATCCGACGACGATGATCGGCGCTCAGGCTTCCTCCGAGCAACTGGAGAAGATCCTCTCCTATCTCGACATCGGCAAGCAAGAGGGGGCGCAGTGCCTCATCGGCGGCGAACAGGCGAAACTGCCCGGAGAACTCGCCGGCGGCTACTACGTCAAGCCCACGATCTTCAAAGGGCACAACAAGATGCGCATCTTCCAGGAGGAGATCTTCGGCCCCGTGCTGGCGGTCACCACCTTCAAGGACGAAGCCGAGGCGCTCTCGATCGCCAACGACACGCTCTACGGCCTTGGCGCGGGCGTGTGGACGCGCGACGGCAGCCGGGCCTATCGCATGGGCCGCGGCATCCAAGCCGGTCGGGTGTGGACCAACTGCTACCACCTCTATCCGGCGCACGCGGCCTTCGGCGGTTACAAGCAGTCCGGCATCGGCCGTGAGAACCACAAGATGATGCTGGAGCATTATCAGCAGACGAAGAACCTACTGGTGAGCTACTCGCCGAAGAAACTCGGTTTCTTCTAATAGGGATGGGGGGAGGGAAATTCCCTCCCTTCCATTCGATTGTGCTGGGTGCCAGGGGCATCCCCTGGCGCTTTTGTCTGGGAGGATACGATGGCTGCAGAAATGTCCACACAAACTGCATCCGAGGAACGCCCTCCGATGCAAGCACCGCCCCAAGTGATCGCCACGCCGGCCGCGCTCGAGCTCATCAAAAGGCTCCAGGAGAAGTACGGACCCGTGATGTTTCATCAATCCGGTGGCTGCTGCGACGGCTCTTCCCCCATGTGCTATCCGCAGGGGGAGTTCCTCGTCGGAGACAACGATGTGCTGCTCGGCGAGATCGGCGGGGCGCCGTTCTACATCAGCAAGCCGCAGTTCGAGTACTGGAAACACACGCAGCTCATCATCGACGTCGTGCCCGGCCGGGGCGGCATGTTCTCCCTGGAAAATGGCGAAGGAGTGCGCTTCCTCGTGCGTTCTCGGCTTTTTACTGATGAAGAATATGCCGCCTTGCAGGCGGCCGGCAAGGTGTGAGCCTCGTTGCTATGCAACAAATCTCCTTCGACCAGACCCTCTTGACCCCATGCTGAACTTCCTCTAGTATCTCCTTCATACGATAACAAACGTTCATCGCATCATCATTCGATATTGCGATGCAACAAAAGGAGGGAGGAGTGGCGACGACGGCCGAAGCCGCGCGCAGGGTCGCGCTGCGCTGTGAAAACGTCAATCGCTGGTTCGGTGGCCTGCATGCGCTCAAGGGCCCCGATCTGGCGATCTTCCAAGGCGAAATCTTTGGGTTGGTGGGGCCGAACGGCTCCGGTAAGACCACCCTTGTCAATACCGTCACGGGGTTTTATCCGCCGCAGAAAGGGCGGGTGTTGCTCTTCGACGAACAGATCAACGGCCTGCCACCCTATCGCATCGCGCAAAAGGGCGTGGCGCGCACCTTCCAGAACGTCGCGCTCTTCCGCGGTCTCACCGTGCTCGACAACATCCTCGTGGGGCGCCACATCCACATGCGGCCGAGCGCACTCGCCACGCTCGGCTACTGGTGGTGGGCGAAGAAAGAGGAGGTGGCGCACCGCGCCAAGGTCGAGGATGTGATCGACCTCCTGCAGCTCGAAGACGTGCGCGACGAGCCCGTCGATGTCATCCCCCTGGGGCTGCAAAAGCGCGTCGAACTCGCCCGGGCACTCGCCGCCGAGCCGCGGCTGCTGGTGCTCGACGAGCCCATGGCCGGCATGAACCAGGAAGAGAAAGAGTACATGGTGCGCTTCATCCTGGATGCGCACGAGGATCTCGGTCTCACCATCCTCATGATCGAGCACCACATGGACGTGGTCACCTCCATCTGCCACCGCGTGGCGGTGTTCAACGACGGCGTGAAGATCGCCGAAGGTGCGCCGCGCGAGACCATCAACGATCCGGCCGTCGTGGCCGCCTACATCGGAGCGAGCGATGCGGCCTGACGATCTGCCTCAAGCCCTGCCCTGGCGCCCCCACGACTGGCGCAAAGGGGACCACCTGCTTGCGCTGCTCGCCGCCAACGCCTCGAGCCATCCGGCCGAGATCGCCATGCGCGAGCGCGACCGCGGCATCTGGCGCGAATACACCTGGCAGGATTATCACGACACGGTGCTCGCCTTCGCCGCCGGCCTCGAAGCCCTTGGCGTGCGTCCCTTCGAGGTGGTACAGATCATCGGCGACAACCGGCCGGCGCTTTATTTCGCCATGGTTGCGTTGGGGGCCTTGCGCGCCATCGCCTCGCCGGCGTACCCCGACGCCACGCCGGACGAGATCGCTCTGCTTGCCGAGCGCGAAGACGTGCGCTGTGCCGTCGTCGAAGATCAGGAGCAGGTCGACAAGCTGCTGCAGCTGGAAAAAGAGCACGGCGAACGCTACCGGCTCATCGTCTACGACGACCCGCGCGGCCTGGCCGGCAAGATGCCCGAGCGCTTCGTTGCCTTCACCGACGTCGTCGCGCGTGGGCGCGAGCGGCTCGCCGCCGATCCCCTGTTGCGCCAGGCCCTGCTCGAGCGCCCCTCCGCGCACGACGTGGCCGTGCTGTTGCACTCTTCCGGTACCACCGGCACGCCCAAGGGGGTGCCGCTCAAGCACGGCCACGTGCTCTCGGCGGTGCGCAACGCCGCGCAGGCGGGCTATTTCCAGAATGGCGACGTGCACGTCGCCTACCTTCCCATGGCGTGGGTGGGCGACTACATCTTCTCCATCGGGGCGGCCTTCGCCCTGCGCTTCGCGGTGAACATCCCCGAGCGGCAGGAAACGGTGATCCGCGATCTGCGCGAGATCGCGCCCACCGTCTTCTTCTCCTCGCCGCGCGCCTGGGCCGGCATGATCACCCGCATCCAGGTGGGCATGGACGAATCCACGCCGCTCAAGCGCCGGCTCTACGAGCATTTCATGGCTTTCGCCATCGACCTCGAGCGACGGCGTCTGGCCGGAAGCCCGCCTTCGCTCGGTGCGCGGCTATGGCGGACGTTGGGCGAGTGGATGATCTATGGCCCGATCAAGGATCAGCTGGGGCTTGCCCGCGTGCGGCGCGCCTACACCGCCGGCGAGGCGATCGGCGAGGACGACTTCCTCTTTCTGCGCGCGCTCGGCGTTCCGCTGCGCCAGTTCTACGGCCAGACCGAGAACTGCGCCCTGTGCGCCGCTCAGTCGGCCGACGACGTCAAGCTACACACCGTCGGACGCCCTTTTCCCGGCGTGGAGGTAAAGATCGCCGACAGCGGCGAGATCCTCGTGCGCGGCGACAACGTCTTCGACGGCTATTACGACAACCCCAAGGCGAGCGAAGAGGCCCTCGAAGACGGCTGGCTGCACACGGGCGATGCCGGCTACTTCGAAGAGGACGGCTCGCTCGTCGTGCTCGGGCGCCTGTCGGAAGTCGCCTACACCGCCGCCGGCGAGCGCTACGTCGCCACCTACATCGAGAACCGCATCAAGTTCAGTCAGTACGTCAAGGACGTCTGCGTGGTCGGTGAGAACCGCCCCTTCCTCACCGCCATCGTCTGCATCGACCTCGAGGCGGTGGGGCATTGGGCGGAGGAGCACGGCGTGCCCTACACCTCCTATGCCGATCTGTCGCAGAAGCCCGAAGTTTACGATCTGGTCGCAAGGGTCATCGCGCACGTCAACAACGTGCTGCCGTCGGGGCTGCGCATCCGCCGCTTCGTCAACCTGCACAAACCCTTCGACCCGGACGACGGCGAAGTCACGCGCACGCGCAAGCTGCGCCGCAAGGTGATCTACGATCGCTATGCGCCCATCCTCGAGGCGCTCTACGACCCGGCGCGGCGCGAGATCGACTTCCAGGCGACGATCACCTACGAGACCGGCGAGACTGGCGTCATTGCCCGCCGTCTGCGGCTGTACGACGTCGCCCCGGCGCAGGGAGAGTGAGATGGATTTCTTGTTTCTGGCCGAACTCTTCGTCAATGGTCTGAGCACCGGGCTCATGTACAGCCTCGTGGCGCTGGGCATTACCTTGATCTACAAGGCGAGCGGCGTGCCCAACCTGGCGCAGGGGGCGATGGTGATGCTCTCGGGCTATCTCGTCTGGGCTGTGGTGAGCCTCCTTTCCTGGCCGCTGTGGCTGGCGATCGCGCTCGCGGTGGTGGGCATGTTCCTCTTCGGTCTGGCCACCGAGCGCTGGCTGCTGCGTCGCATGGTGGGCCAGCCGGTCATCATGATCGTCATGCTCACGCTCGGTCTGGACATCTTCCTGCGGGGTTTCGTGCCCGGACTGCTGGGTGCGGCGCCCAAGCGGCTCGACCTGGGCATCGGTCTTGCGCCCATCATCGTGGCCGACGTCTTCGTCAACCGCGCCTACCTCGTCGGGGCGATCGGTGCCATGGTGCTCATCGCCGCGGCCATGCTCTTTTTCCGCACCCGGCTCGGTACCAAGCTGCGCGCGGTCTCGGACGATCACGTCGCCAGCTGGGCCGTGGGTATCTCGGTGGAGCGCGCGATCGGCATCTCCTGGGGGATCGCCGGCGTGGCCGCCGTGGGGGCCGGCACCGTCTGGGGCTCGGTGCAGGGGGTGGACTGGACCCTGTCGGCACTGCTCTTTCCTGCCATCGCCGTGGTGATCCTGGGCGGCATCGACAGCCTGCTCGGCGTCTTCGTCGGCGGGCTGGTGGTCGGGGTGCTCGGCTCGGTGATTCCCGGCTATCTCGATCCCATCGTCGGCGGCGGTACGCGCGACGTCGTCACCTCCGTGCTGATCGTGCTCACCATCCTCTTCCGGCCCTATGGCATGTTCGGCCGCGAAGACATCGAGAGGGTCTGATCCATGTTCTACCGTCTCTCCGGCGTCCATCACACCCGCTACGAAGACACGCGGCGGCTGTGGCCCATCCCCACCGACCGGCGGCTGGTGGCGGTGCTCTTCCTCCTTGCGCTCAGCGCCCCGCTGTGGCTCTCCGAGCTCTACCTGCAGAACTATCTCCTGCCCTGGCTCATCTGGAGCGCGGCCACCCTGTCGCTGACGCTGCTCATGGGGGTGGCGGGGCAGCTGCACTTCGGCTACGCCGCGGTGATGGCCATCGGTGCCTATTCGGCGATCCACCTCGTGCGCCTGGGGGTACCCTTCGAGCTCGCCTTCATCGGGGCGGGGCTCGTCGCGGCGGTGATCGGTTGTCTGTTTGGGGCGGCGGCTTTGCGCGTCAAGGGGCTCTACCTCGTGATGGCGACGCTCGCCATGCAGTACCTCGTCGACTGGGTCATCGTCAACGTTCCGGCGATCTCGGGCGGGGCGCACGCCACGCTGCAGGCGCCCGAAGCGCGAGTGCTGTTCTTCTCCTTCGCTGACGGGTTCACGCGCTATTACTTCGCCTTCTTCTGGGCGGTGTTCATGACGGTCTTCCTGCTCAACACCAAGCGCACCAGCTTTGGGCGGGCGCTGGTGGCCATCCGCGACAAGGATTACGCCGCCTCGGTGATCGGGGTGAGTCCGTTCAAGTACAAGCTGCTCGCGTTCTTCACCAGTTCGTTTTTCGGCGGCATGAGCGGCGCGGTGCTGGCGTTCTGCTTCTACCGGGCCGTGACGCCGGAGCAGTTCGGATTCAACGTCTCGACCCAGCTCGTGGCCATGGTGCTCGTCGGCGGCCTGGGCAGCGTGATCGGCGCCTATCTCGGCGCGGCTTTCGTGCTGCTCACGCCTATGATCCTCTCCAATGGCATCGCGGCGCTGTCGGATGCCGGCTGGCTGTCGGTATCGGCAAACCTCCTCGCGCACCTGCCGCTCATGATCTACGGTGCGCTCATCATCGGCTTTCTGCTCGCCGAGCCCTTGGGGCTGGCGAAGATCTACGACAACATGCGCAATTATTTTCTCGTGTGGCCGTTCAAGCATTCGCGGCGCTGACGGAAATTTCAGGTGGTTCATTACGACAAGGAGGAGACGCGATGAAAACGATGTTCAAAAAAGGCATGCTCGGGGCGCTGTTCGCCACGGCCGCATTCGCCGCCGCGCCGGCATTGCAGGCGCAGGAGACGGTGAAGTTCGGCCTGTTCCACGATTTCACCAAGGTCTACACGTTCGTGGCCGACGAGTTCAGCCAGGGGCAGCGGGACTACCTCACGCTGATCAACGAGGAGGGTGGCATCAAGGGGCAGAAGTTCGAGGCCATCGTGCGTGACCACGGCAACGAGCCGCAGCGCGGCCTGGAACTCTACAACCGCGCACGTGAGGAAGGGGCGATCTACTTCATGTTCCTGAGCACGCCGGTGGCCAACGCCGTCGTGCCGCGGGCGCTGCAGGACAAGGTGGTGCTGGGTACGCCGCTGCACGGGCGGGGCGACGCCATGGTGGGCGAGACCTTCCCCTACGTCTTCCCCATGATGGCGAGTTACTGGTCGCAGGCGGCGCGCCTGCTCAAGTACGTCGAGGATACTCAAGGCGGGCTCAAGGGCAAGAAGATCGCCCATGTGCACATCGACACTCCCTTCGGGCGCGAGCCGCTGCCCATTTTGGAGAAACTCGCCCAGCAGAAATCCTTCGAGCTGCGCTCCTTTGCCTACCCCAGCCCCGGCAACGAGCAGTCGGCCGTGTGGTCCGACGTGCGCCGTTACCGGCCCGATTTCGTGCTGATCTGGGGCGCGGGCAACTCGCAGATGGTGTCGGTGCGCGAGGCGGTGCGCAACGGCATCGATCCGGCGAAGATCCTGTCGGTCGTCTGGCTCACCGAGACCGACATGAAGAACATCGGCGAGAGCACGGCCATTGGCGCCAAGCGCGTCGAAGTGGTGCAGCCGGGGCGCGATCATCCGATCATCCAGCGCATCCTCGACAAGGTCTACAAGGCCGGCAAAGGAGCTGGCCCCGAAGCGCGGGTGGGCAACACTTACTACAACTACGGCGTGGCCGACATGGTGATCGCCACCGAAGGTGCGAAGCTCGCGCTGGAGAAACTCGGTCCGCCGCTCACCGGCGAGAAACTCAAGGCCGGCATGGAGATGATCCGCAACCTCGACACCAAGGGCTTCATGCCGCCGGTGACGATCACGCCGCAGGATCACCAGGGCGGCGGTCAGGCGCGCGTGTCGCAGTGGGACGGCAAGGCGTGGGTTCCGGTGAGCGACTGGGCCGCGGCCTATCAGGACGTGGTGTGGGAAGAGGCTCGCGCGAGCGCGGCCAAGTTCAGCCAAGGGAAATGAGGATGGCCGGCGCCGGGACATTCTCGGCGCCGCACAGGGAGCGAGCATGAGCCAAACGGGCGATACGCGCGGCACGGCCCCCGTGCTGCTGCGGCTATCCAACGTCGAGGTGGTCTACGACAAGGTTTTCCTGGCGATCAAGGGCGTCTCGCTCGAGATCCGCGAAGGGGATATGGTGGCACTGCTCGGCGCCAACGGCGCCGGAAAGAGCACCACGCTGAAATCGGTGAGTGGCCTGCTCGCGCCCGAGCGCGGCGAGGTGACCCGCGGGCACATCGAGTTCGCCGGGCGCGATCTGGGCACGATGCCGGCGCCGCAGCGCGTGCACCTCGGTATCGCCCACGTGCTCGAGGGGCGGCGCGTCTTCGGGCATCTCACGCCGGAGGAAAACCTCATCGCCGCCTACCGGGGGCGCGACCAGCGCCGCTACCTGCAGCTGCGAGACATGGTCTATGGTTACTTCCCGCGCCTGGTCGAGCGGGCGAAATCGAAGGCGGGCTATCTCTCCGGCGGAGAGCAGCAGATGCTGGCCATCGGCCGGGCGCTGATGACCGAGCCGAAACTTCTGATGCTCGACGAACCGAGCCTGGGGCTCTCGCCGCTCTTCGTCAAGGAGATATTTGGCATCATCCGCACGATCAACGAGAAAGAGCGCATGAGCGTGCTCCTCGTGGAGCAGAACGCCGTGGCGGCCCTGAACGTGGTGCAGCACGCCTACGTCGTCGACCAGGGCCGCATCGTGATGGAGGGCAGCGCCGCGCTGTTGCGCCAGAATCCCGATATCCAGGAGTTCTACCTCGGCGGCAGCCATGCCGTCGATTATCACAACGTCAAGCACTACCGCCGGCGCAAGCGCTGGCTCGCTTGAATCGCGGAAGACGCGGCGGTGGCCGCGTCTACTGCTTTGTGCTTACTCCCGATCGGGCAAGCCGATCATGGTGGCCGTCATCAGCGCCACCTGCTCACGCCCGTCTTCTCGTTCCATCCAGCCTTCACCCAGGCACACCGTGAGGGTGCGCCCGGCGCGTACCACGCGCCCTATCGCCACCAAGCGATCGCCTCGGGCGGGTGAGAGCAGGTTGGTCTTGAGTTCGACCGACAGCACCGCATGACCAGGCGGCATCAACGAATAGGCCGCATAGCCCACGGCGCTGTCGATGATGGTGATGACCACGCCGGCATGCAGGAAGCCGTGCTGCTGCGTCAGGTCGGCGCGAAAGGGGAGCACGATCTCCACCTCGCCCGGTTCGACGCGGGTGAGTTCGGCACCGAAGGTCTGCATGACGCGTTGGCGGGCGAAATTGTCGCGTACGCGGCGCACGAAGTCGGGATCGGCGGGGGTGAATGGCATGGAATCCTCCTCGGCAGGGAATCAAAAAATTTTGATCGTCCGCAAAACGGTTTCGATCGTACTGCGCGAATAGTGTAACGGAGTTTGACAGCATCGACCGATGTGCTTTAGAATCCACGGGATTTTCTGCAGGGGGTGGTCGCTGTGGGCTCCGGCCTGATGCGTCTGGCGGCGTGGCAACTCGTTGCCGGCATTCTCGCCACACTCGCGGCCTGGGTCTTGGCCGGCGAAGCAGCAGGGCGATCGGCAGCGATCGGCGCGTTCTCGGTCTGGTTGCCCAACGCCGCGTTCGCCGTCTATCTCGCGATGCGCGCGCGGCTCGGCACTCCCTCGGCAGTCGGTTTCCTGGTCGGCGAACTGTTCAAGATCGCCGCCGTGGTGGTGTTGCTGTTCGCGTTCGTGCGCCATGCCGGCGTACAGAGTTGGCCCGCGTTGATCGTCGGCCTGGTCGTGACGCTGCAGGCAAACATCGCCGTTGCTGGATTTTTACGCAAAATCTGAGGGAAAGGCATGACTGCTAGCGCACACGGACCTACGGCGTCCGAATACGTCGTCCATCACCTGACGCACCTCAACACTCTAGGCGGGCCGCAGAAGGACATCGTCGACTTCTCGGTACTCAATCTCGATACGCTCTTCTACTCCGTCCTGCTGGGCGTGCTCACCGTCTACCTGCTCTACCGTGCGGCAAAGAAAGCCACTTCCGGCGTGCCGACGCGCTTTCAGGCTGCCGTGGAGATCCTGGTCGAGATGGTCGCCGACCAGGCCAAGGGCGTGATCCACAGCGCCGAGTCGCGCAAGTTCGTGGCCCCGCTCGGGCTCACCGTCTTTCTGTGGATCCTCTTCATGAATACCATGGACCTGCTGCCGGTCGACCTGCTGCCCCGTATCTGGGAGGGCGTCTATGCCGCGATGGGCGGGGATCCGCATCATGCCTACATGCGGGTGGTGCCCACGGCCGACGTCAACGCCACTCTGGGCATGTCCATCGGCGTGCTCCTCATCTGCCTCTATTACAACGTCAAGATCAAGGGGTTCGGCGGCTGGCTGCACGAGCTCTTCACCGCCCCCTTCGGCAGCCATCCGGTGCTCTATCCGGTGAACTTCCTCATGCAGATCATCGAGTTCCTCGCCAAGACCCTGTCGCACGGGCTGCGGCTCTTCGGCAACATGTACGCGGGCGAGCTCATCTTCATCCTGATTGCGCTGCTCGGCGGCACCGCCACCGTGCTCGGCTTCGTCGGTCACGTCCTCGCCGGCACGGCATGGGCCATCTTCCACATCCTGATCATCGTCCTGCAGGCGTTCATCTTCATGATGCTGACGCTGGTGTATGTGGGGCAGGCCCACGAAGGGCACTGATCGGATGCGGCGGCGGGAGCTGTTTCCCGCCGCCGGCGGCCGTGGGCAAACAGTGTAGAATCGCGCTTTTCTTTTTTCTCGTCATCAACCACTAGGAGTCGTCATGGAAAACGTTCTGGGTCTCGTCGCGCTCGCCGCTGGTCTCATCATCGGTCTTGGGGCCATCGGCGCCTGTATCGGTATCGGCATCATGGGGTCGAAATACCTCGAAGCCTCCGCCCGTCAGCCCGAGCTGATGAACGCGCTGCAAACCAAGATGTTCCTGCTCGCCGGTCTGATCGACGCGGCGTTCCTGATCGGCGTCGGTATCGCGATGATGTTCGCGTTCGCCAACCCGTTCCAGCTCTGATCCTCGGAGTCGTGAACGCCCATCCGTTTTTTCATAGGGGGCAGACGTCGTGAATTTGAACGCAACCCTCATCGCCCAGCTGGTGGTGTTCTTCATCCTCGGCTGGTTCACGATGAAATACGTGTGGCCGCCGATCGTCAAGGCGCTCGACGAGCGTTCGGCCAAGATCGCGGAGGGGCTGGCGGCGGCCGACAAGGCGAAGGCGGATCTGGCGCTCGCCGAGAAGAAAGCCGTCGAAGAACTGCGCAAGGCGCGCGAGGAGGCGGCCCAGCTGCGCGCGGCCGCCGACAAGCAGATCGCCAAGCTGATGGAAGAAGCCCGGGCGGAAGCGGCCCGTCTCATCGCTCAGGCGCGCGAAGCGGCCGAGCAGGAGGCGCGCGCCGCCGTCGAGCGGATCAAAGACGATCTGCGCGAGGAAGTTGCCCGGCTCGCCGTCGCCGGCGCCGAACGTATCCTGCGCCGCGAGATCGACGCCAAGGCTCACGCCGAGCTCTTGGCCAACCTCAAACAGGAACTCGTCTAAGCCATGGCCGAAAAAGTCACCATCGCTCGCCCCTATGCGGAGGCCGCGTTCTCGCTGGCGCTGGGGGCCGGTGCGCTGGAGGCCTGGTCGCAAGCGCTGGAGCGGCTCGCCGCCCTCGTCACGCTCGACGAAGTGCGCACCGTGCTGCTCGATCCCAAGGTCGACGATGACAGCAAGGCGCGTGTGCTCCTCGAGCTCGCAGGCGCCGATCAGCCGTTGCCCGAGGCGGTGCAGAACTTCGTGCGGTTGCTGGTGCAGAACGACCGCGTGCTGTTGCTGCCCGAAATCCATGCGCTGTTCGTCGCCCGGAAGAACGATCACGAAGGGGTCGCCGTCGCCAAGGTCACGAGCGCATTTCCGCTCGACGATGCGGCGCGGGAACGCCTCAAGCAAGACCTGGAAGCCCATTTCAAGAAAAAACTGCAGCTCGAAGTCGCCGTCGATCCGGATCTGATCGGAGGGGTGCGAGTGCAGGTGGGCGACGAAGTGATCGACGCTTCCGTACGTGGCAAGCTCGCGAACCTGGCCGCTGCGCTCAAAATCTAGGAGTCATTCGATGCAACTCAATCCCTCTGAAATCAGCGACCTGATCAAGAGCCGGATCCAGAACCTGCAGCTATCGGCCCAGGCCCGCAACGAGGGCACCGTGGTGTCGATTGCCGACGGCATCTGCCGTATCCACGGTCTGGCCGACGCGATGCAGGGCGAAATGCTGGAGTTTCCCGGCAACACCTACGGGCTCGCGCTCAACCTGGAGCGCGACTCGGTCGGTGCCGTGGTGCTCGGCGACTTCGAGCACATCTCCGAAGGCGACACGGTCAAGGCTACTGGCCGCATCCTCGAAGTGCCGGTTGGCCCCGAACTGCTCGGGCGCGTGGTCAATGCCCTGGGGCAACCGATCGACGGCAAGGGTCCGATCGAAGCGAAGCTCACCGACAAGATCGAAAAAGTGGCCCCGGGCGTCATCTGGCGTAAGTCGGTGTCGCAGCCGGTGCAGACGGGCCTGAAGGCCGTCGATACCATGATCCCGATCGGCCGCGGCCAGCGCGAGCTGATCATCGGCGACCGCCAGACCGGCAAGACCGCGGTGGCCGTCGATACGATCATCAACCAGAAAGGCCAGAACATGTACTGCATCTACGTGGCGATCGGGCAGAAGGCCTCGACCATCGCCAACGTAGTGCGCAAGCTCGAAGAGCACGGCGCGATGGAATACACCACCGTCGTCGCCTCGCCCGCCTCCGAATCCGCCGCCATGCAGTATCTGGCCGCCTATGCCGGTTGCACCATGGGCGAGTATTTCCGCGACCGCGGCATGGACGCGCTCATCATCTACGACGATCTCACCAAGCAGGCTTGGGCCTACCGCCAGATTTCGTTGCTGCTGCGCCGTCCGCCGGGGCGCGAAGCCTATCCGGGCGACGTATTCTACCTGCACTCTCGTCTGCTCGAGCGCGCCGCGCGCGTCAACGAGCAGTACGTCGAGAACTTCACCAAGGGTGAGGTCAAGGGCAAGACCGGTTCGCTCACGGCGCTGCCGATCATCGAAACGCAGGCCGGCGACGTCTCCGCCTTCGTGCCCACCAACGTGATCTCGATCACCGACGGCCAGATCTTCCTCGAGACCGACCTCTTCAACGCCGGCATCCGCCCGGCGGTCAACCCCGGCATCTCGGTGTCGCGGGTGGGCGGTGCGGCCCAGACCAAGGTCATCAAGAAGCTCTCGGGCGGTATCCGGACCGACCTTGCCCAGTATCGGGAACTGGCGGCGTTCGCGCAGTTCGCCTCCGACCTGGACGAAGCTACCCGCAAGCAGCTCGAGCGTGGTCGCCGCGTCACCGAGCTCTTGAAGCAGCCGCAATACTCGCCGATGAACATCGCCCAGATGGCGGTGTCGCTGCTGGCGGTCAACAACGGCTTCTTCGACGACGTGCCGGTGGAGAAAGTGCTCGCCTGCGAACACGACATGCACCAGTACGTGGCGCAGCAGCTGCCCGACGTGATGGAGCGCATCCTGAAGACGGGCGAGCTCTCTGCCGAAGACGAGCAGCGCCTCAAGGATGCGATCGCCGCGTTCAAGAAATCCTGGGTCTGAGCGTACGGGCGACGATCACTAGGAGAAACGGGATATGGCCGGTAGCAAAGAGATACGGGGCAAGATCAAGAGCGTGCAGAACACGCGCAAGATCACCAAAGCCATGGAAATGGTGGCGGCCTCCAAGATGCGCAAAGCCCAGGAGCGGATGCGGACGGCCCGTCCCTACGCCGAGAAGATCCGCCGGCTCGCAGCCAACCTGTCGCACGCCAATGTGACCGAGTTCCGTCACCCCTTCCTCATCCAGAAGGAAGCGGTGAAGCGGGTCGGGCTCATTCTCGTGACGACCGACAAGGGGCTCTGTGGCGGCCTCAACACCAACATTCTGCGCCACACCGTCACTGCCATGAAGGCGTGGGAAGGCAGTGGGGTCGAGGACATCCGTGTGGTGGCCATTGGCAGCAAAGGCCTGGGGTTCATGCAGCGCATCAAGGCCAACGTCGTGGCCCAGCGCACGCAGCTCGGCGACGTGCCGCACCTCGACCAGCTCATCGGCCCGGTGCGCGTGCTGCTCGACGCCTACACTGCCGGTGAGGTCGATGCGGTGCATCTCGCCTACACCCGTTTCATCAACACGATGAAACAGGAGCCGGTGGTCGAGCAGCTGCTGCCGCTCACCGGGGAACGGCTGGGGGCGCCGGAGCACGCGTGGGATTACCTCTACGAGCCCGATCCCCAGTTGGTCATCGAGGAGCTGCTGGTGCGCTACATCGAGGCGATCGTCTACCAGGCGGTGGCCGAGAACATGGCTTCCGAGCAGAGCGCCCGGATGGTGGCGATGAAGGCGGCTTCCGACAACGCGGGCAACGTGATCAAGGAACTGCAGCTCGTCTACAACAAATCGCGGCAGGCGGCGATCACGAAAGAACTCGCCGAGATCGTCGGCGGCGCGGCGGCGGTGTGACGGACAATGCACAATCGAGGAAACACACGATGACAACGGGTACGATCGTTCAATGCATCGGCGCGGTGGTGGACATTCAGTTCCCCCGCGACGAGATGCCGAAAATCTACGAGGCCTTGAAGCTCGAAGATACGAGTGAGTTCGCCGAGACGGGGCTCACCTTCGAGGTGCAGCAGCAGTTGGGCGACGGCGTGGTGCGTACCATCGCCTTGGGCTCCAGCGATGGGCTGCGTCGCGGCATGAAAGTCAAGGCCACAGGGGCGCCGATCTCCGTTCCGGTCGGTTCCGGCACGCTGGGCCGCATCATGGACGTGCTGGGGCGCCCCATCGACGAGGCCGGCCCCATCCAGGCCGAAGAATACCGCTCGATCCACCAGAAGGCGCCGAAATTCGACGAGCTCTCCCCGTCGGTGGAGCTGCTGGAGACCGGCATCAAGGTGATCGACCTCATCTGCCCCTTTGCCAAAGGAGGCAAGGTGGGTCTGTTCGGCGGTGCCGGCGTGGGCAAGACCGTCAACATGATGGAGCTCATCAACAACATCGCCAAGCAGCACTCGGGTCTGTCGGTGTTCGCCGGCGTGGGCGAGCGCACCCGTGAGGGCAACGACTTCTACCATGAGATGCAGGAGTCGAACGTCCTCGACAAGGTGGCAATGGTCTTCGGCCAGATGAACGAACCGCCGGGCAACCGCCTGCGCGTGGCACTCACGGGCCTCACCATGGCGGAGAAGTTCCGCGACGAGGGTCGCGACATCCTCTTCTTCGTCGACAACATCTACCGCTACACGCTGGCCGGTACCGAAGTGTCGGCGCTACTCGGGCGGATGCCCTCGGCGGTGGGTTATCAGCCTACGCTCGCCGAGGAGATGGGTAAACTGCAGGAGCGGATTACCTCGACCAAGGTGGGTTCGATCACCTCGATCCAGGCGGTGTACGTGCCGGCGGACGACCTGACCGACCCGTCTCCCGCCACCACCTTCCTTCACCTCGACTCGACCGTGGTGCTGTCGCGCGACATCGCCGCGCTGGGGATCTATCCCGCGGTCGATCCGCTCGATTCCACCTCGCGCCAGCTCGACCCGCTCGTCGTGGGTGAGGAGCACTACAACGTGGCCCGTGCCGTGCAGGCGACGCTGCAGCGCTACAAGGAACTGCGCGACATCATCGCCATTCTCGGCATGGACGAACTCTCGCCGGAAGACAAGCTGGCAGTGGCACGCGCGCGCAAGATCCAGCGCTTCCTGTCGCAGCCCTTCCACGTGGCCGAGGTGTTCACCGGCAGCCCCGGCAAGTTCGTGCCGCTCAAGGAGACGATCCGCGGCTTCAAGATGATCGTCGAAGGGCAGTGCGACGACATTCCCGAGCAGGCGTTCTACATGGTCGGCACCATCGACGAAGCGATGGAAAAGGCCAAGAAACTGCAATGACGGTCTCGGCCGCCGTGGTGTTGTGGCGGCCGTGATCGCGCGCCGCGGCATCTCGTCCGCGGCGCCTTCGACGAGGGGATGCAAAGATGGCGATGACCGTACATGTCGATGTCGTGAGCGCCGAGGAGCAGATTTTCTCGGGGCTCGCGGAGCTGGTCGTGCTGCCCGGCGAGGCGGGCGAGCTGGGGGTGCTGCCGGGGCATGCGCCGCTGCTTTCCCGTATCCGTCCGGGAGCAGTGCGCATCAAGGTGCCGGATCGCGAGGAGCCGGAGATCATTTTCGTGGCTGGCGGCATGCTGGAGGTGCAGCCCAGCCTGGTGACGGTGCTCGCCGATACGGCGATCCGCGGCCGCGATCTGGACGAGGCGCGAGCGATGGAGGCCAAGCGCCGGGCCGAGGAGGCTTTGAAGGACCAGCAGGCGAAGATCGACTACGCGCGGGCGCAGGCCGAGCTGCTCGAGGCCGTGGCGCAGCTGCAGACGATCGAGCAGATGAAGCGCCTGAAGAACCGCGTGGGCGGCACCTGAGCCGCCTGCTGTTCGGAGGTGGAAAAGAAAAAGGCCGCGACATGCGGCCTTTTTCACTTGTGTGCCGCTGTGCCGGAGGCCAGGCGTGCGATGCGCCGGCGTAGGGCGTCGAGTTCGCGGGTGAGCGCCGCCGCGTCTGCCTGCAGCCGTTCGTATTCGGCGCGAGAGGGGAGCAGCCCCTCTTCTTCTTTCAGGGTTTCGATCAGGTTGCCGCCGATCGCCGCGCCGGCATTGCGCAGGGCGGCGAGACCGGCGCGCATGAGCGCATGCAGGCGCAGCCCCAGGATGGGGCCAAACCGCTCGGCAAACCAGTGTTCCAGCGTTGGGGCAGGTTCGGAGAAGGCCTTGGCGAGCAGCTCGGCGATCGCCGCTTCGCCCTCGACGTGCGTGCGCACCGCGGCGCCTTCGGCGAGCAGCCTCCGCCGCAGGACTTCTTCGAGGCGCAGGCGGATCGTCACGGCGGGCGCAACGGCAGCATCGGGCAGCAGTCGGCCGTTTGCGTCGATTCGCAATCCCAAGGGCGGCAAGGGTTCGATTTCGAGGCGTACCGCAGCGCCGGCGTGGGCGGCGAGCCGCTCGCGCCACCAGGGGACTTCGTCGAGGTGACGCTCGAGCGCCGCCGTGAGCACCCCTTGCCACATGGTTCAGGCAACCGGTTGGATGCCGGCAAGCCGCCAGCCGCCGCCGTGGAGCGGTTTGACCAGATGCCAGTATTCGCTGAAGGGTTGCGGCGGGGCGTCGCGCGACTCGCGCAGGCTACCGGAGAATTCGACCGTGGCGACGTAGTGGTCCCCTTCGAGGGCGAGATCGACGAGGCGCGCTTCCAGCATCACGATGTCGGTCTTCTCACCGGGAGTCTGCCCACCCTGGCGGCGCAGGTCGGCGAGCAGCTCCGGCGTGACGAGGGAGGCAATGGCTTCCCAGTCGCCGCGGTCGTGCGCTGCCTGCAGTTCGACGAAACGCCGCTTGGCTTCGGCGAGGAAGGCGGCTTCGTCGAGCTGGGCGCGCAGGTCGTCAGCGACAGGAGTGCCGTTGGCCGGCGCTGCAGGGGGCGCGCTCATGGCGGGCCCGGTCATCGTGCGCTCGGTCGCTCCGGCGTAGGCCGGTTCGGGCGCGCGCCGTGCTCCGGCGAAGCGGCGAAAGAGGGCGAAGAGCACGACGGCGAAGAGCACGAGGAGGAGCAGAGAACCGAATTCTTCGCTCAAGCCCAGGTGCTGGAAGAGCGCTGCCAGCCCTAGGCCGGCAGCGAGTCCAGCGAGGGGACCGAGCCAGGAGCGTTTGGGCGCCGGCTGCGGCGTGGTGCTGGGTTGCTGCGCCGGTGTCTGGCGCTGGGCGGGGGCCTGGGTGGGAGAGGTCGGACTTGCCGGTTTCGGCGCCGGGGAGAGGGGGGCAGAGGGGGTGATGTTGCGCTGCAGGCCGCCACCGCTGCCGCCGCCGAGGCGTTTGGCTTCGGTGGCGTCGAAGAAAGTAAAGGAGGCGAAGAGCGCGAGCAGCAGGGTGAGGAAGGGGCGTTTCATGGGGCCTCCGTTAAGGGCTTACAGCTTGCGGCCGAGGTGCAGGGCGACCACGCCGGCGGTGAGGTTGTAATAATCGACGCGATGAAAGCCGATGCGTTCCATCATTGCCTTGAGCGTTTCCTGGTCGGGATGCACGCGGATCGATTCGGCGAGGTAGCGGTAGCTCTCGGCGTCGTGGGCGATTTTCTCGCCCAGCCAAGGTAGGACCTTGAAGGAATAGAGGTCGTAGGCCGGTGAAAGAGGGGCCCAGACGCGGGAGAATTCGAGCACGAGGAGTCGCCCGCCGGGCTTGAGCACGCGGTGCATCTCGGCGAGCGCCGTTTCCTTGTGCGTCATGTTGCGCAGGCCGAAGGCGACGCTGACGCAGTCGAAATGATCCGAGGGGAAGGGGAGCGCTTCGGCGTCGCACTGCGCCGTGGGCACGAGCACCCCTTCGTCGAGGAGCCGGTCGCGCCCGCGCGCGAGCATGGCACCGTTGATGTCGGTGAGCCAGACTTCCCCGGTGGGGCCCACGCGCCGGGCGAAGGCGAGCGCCAGATCGCCCGTGCCGCCGGCGATGTCGAGCACGCGGTGGCCGGGGCGTACGCCGGAGACGGTCACGGCGAACTTTTTCCACAGCCGGTGCAGGCCGAGCGACATGAGATCATTCATCAGGTCGTACTTGCCGGCGACCGAGGAAAATACCCGGCCAACGAGGTGTTTCTTTTCGGGTTCGGGTACCTTGCGGAAGCCGAAGTCGGTGACTTCGTTCATGGCGTACCTGTTTCTCCACGGCATCGATGCGAAGCATTCATGATAACGCATCGTGCCGCGGGGTGGACGAATCAGCCGAAACGGTCGGTGCTGTCGTCTTCGGTCTGCTCTGCGCCAGGATGGTCTGGGTTGCTTGCCAGGCGCTGCGAGGGGAATCTTTCTCTCCGAGCACGAGCGCCGTCACGATGGCTCCTTCGAGGAGCAAGAGTACTTGTGCAGCGAGGCGTCCGGCGGCGGATTCCTCGGTGAGTGGTGACACGATCTCTTTGATCTTCTTTCGGATCGCTTCCTTGTGAGCCTTGGCGGCGAGGTGGATCGGATCATCCGGTGCTGGATACTCCGCCGCGGCGCTGATGAACATGCAGCCGTTGAAGGTGGGTTCGTTGAACCAGCGTTCGTGCCAGACGAACACCGCTTCGAGTCGTTCCCAAGGTGAGTCGAACGAGGCGACGAAGGCATCCATCGCAGCGCGAAACGCTGCGTCGCGTCGCTCGAGGACGGCGGCGATCAGGGCGTCCTTCGAGGGAAAGTGTTTGTAGAGCGTCATCTTGGAGACGCCGGATTCGGCCACGATCCGATCGATGCCGACGGCGTGGTAGCCGTGAGCGTAGAAAAGGCGCTCGGCCGTATCGAGTAGGAGCTGGCGGGTGTCGCGCATCGGAAGCATCGCTGTGGCAGGCAAGGTGAAGTATATGGGAAGAGAAGGGCAAGCCCAAGTTGACATATACAGACAGGTCTGTATTATCAGTTTCGTGTCTCTTGCACGCCATCTTTCGACGACGCCTTGGGAGCCCCTCATGATCGGATTCGTCAGCAAATGGAAAATTGGCGGTGCCGTATGCCCGCCGCGAGCCCCTTTGGGGGATATCGCTTGGGCCGGACTCGGGGGGCAATCGCGATCGCCGTGGTGGCCTATGCTTCGAGCCGGGCGCAGCTGCCGCTCGTTCTGGGTTCGTTCGGCGCCAGTTGCGTGTTGCTCTTTGGATTTCCCGATAGCCCCTTTTCCCAGCCGCGCAACGTGATCGGTGGCCACTTGCTCGCTTCACTCGTGGGCTTGGTGTTCCTGCATCTGCTCGGGGATGCTTGGTGGAGCATGGCGCTGGCGGCGGGCTGCACGATCGCCGGGATGCAACTCACCCGTACCGTCCATCCGCCGGCCGGCTCGAACCCGGTCATCGTCATGCTCTCGGGGGCGTCGTGGCCGTTCTTGCTCACGCCGACCTTATGCGGGGCGCTCGCCCTGGTCGGGGTGGCGTTGATCGTCAATAACTTGCGCACGGGGCGAGCGTATCCCACATACTGGTGGTGAGCGTGGAAAGGGGCGTTCGGTGCAACGAGGCGTCCCTTTTCTTTTCCTGCCTCAGGCCGCAGCGCAGTAACGGCTCTTTTCCCCGGCATCGACGAGCTGCCACAGACCGTCGCGGCCGACCGGCTCTCGGGCGAACCACGGAATCAGCACGCAGCGGCCGCGTGTGTGTTGCTGTACGCGGCGGATGAAGGGCAGTTCGTAGGCGGCGCGTTCGGCAAGGCACGGATGGCGCGTGCCGCTCGCGAGCAGCGACTGGTTGATCACCCAGCCGAAGGGGTGGATGCCGGCGCGCTCGAGGTCGGCTTCGAGCGCCTCGGCTTCGGAAACCGGCGTGGATTCCGGTAGGGTGACGATGCAGACGTGCGTGAAGTCAGGGTCGCGCAGGCGCGGCAGCAGTTCGCGCACCGCTTCGGGCAGGTCGCCCTGGGTGCGCAGGACTTCGCGGTGGTAAGCCTCGGTCGCGTCGAGCAACAGAATGGTATGGCCGGTAGGTGCCGTGTCAAGCACGACGAAACCGGAGGTACCGCCGGCCACGGTGTGGGCGAAGGCGCGGAAGACGGCGATTTCCTCGGTGCAGGGCGAGCGTAGGTCTTCTTCCAGCATGGCGCGCGCCTCTGGCGTGAGGTCCTTGCCCTTTTGTTCGAGTACTTCGGAGGTGTAACGGGCGAGTTCGGCAGCCGGGTCGATGCGCGTCACCGTGAGGCCGGCGGTTTCGCCCGCGAGCGCGTCGGCAAGGTGCGCCGCCGGGTCGGTGGTCGACAAGGTGACTTTCTTGCCGCGCTCGGCGAGCGCGAGCGCAATCGCCGCAGCTACCGAAGTCTTGCCCACGCCGCCTTTGCCCATGGTGAGGACGACGCCGTGATCCTGGCGGGCAAGTTCGTCGATAAAAGCGGACAAGCCTGGCGGCAGGTCGGTGACTTCCGGCAGCGCTACCGGCCCCTGCGGGGCGGGTGGCGTGCCAGAGAGCAATTGCTGCAAACCGGCAAGCCCGGTCGTACCGCGCGGCAGGAAGGGCAGGGTACTTTGCGGCAGGGCGGCGAGTCCGGGTGGGATGGCGGCAAGCGCCGCGGCGTGACGCTCGGCCATGGCACGGGCGATGGCATCGTCGCCGGTTTCGTCGGCGAATAGCCCGTTGATCACCAGATGCAGGTTGCGGATGCCGAGTTCTGCCAGCTCGACGCGGGTGCGCTCGGCCTCGCGCAGCGCGGCGCGTTCGGGACGGCTGACGAGCACCAGGGTGGTCTCGGCCGGATTGCCCAGCCGGGCGACCGTGGCGGCGTAGCGTTCGCGCTGTTGCTGTAGCCCGGCGAGCGGCCCCAGGCAGGAGGCGCCACCGGTCGTGGATGCGATGAATTCATCCCAGGCGCTCGGCAGGGTGAGGAGCCGCAGGGTGTGACCGGTAGGGGCGGTGTCGAAGATGACGTGGTCGAATCCGGCGGTGGCGGATGGGTCGCCCAAGAGTCGCGCGAATTCGTCGAAGGCGGCAATTTCCACGGTGCAGGCCCCGGAAAACTGCTCTTCCATGCTCTGGATGGCCGCCTCGGGCAAGATGCCACGGTAGGGTGCGACCATGCGTTCGCGGTAGGCCGCTGCCGCGGCGCGCGGGTCGAGATCGAGCGCAAAAAGGTTCGGCGCCCCCACGATCGGCGTCGGGGCATGCCCGACCGGCGTGCCGAGTACTTCGCTCAGATTGGAGGCCGGGTCGGTGCTGACGATGAGAACTTTCCTGCCGCGCTGCGCCAGGGAGAGGCCGGTGGCGCAGGAGAGCGAGGTCTTGCCGACTCCGCCCTTGCCGGTGAAGAAGAGATAGCGTGTGTCGAGGGTGAGCAGGTTCATGGTGGCGGATTCCTTGTTGGTGGCGTTCAACAGCAGCTTTTGCCCTGGACGGCGGCGGGTTGAGCGGCGCAGCAGGTGCCGCTTGCCGGGGCGTCGGTGGCGGAAACATCGGTTAGGCCGAGTTTTGCGGCCAACGCGTGGCGATCGGGGTAGGCGCCGCTGGCGAGCAGTTCGCCGTCGAGAAAAACGGCCGGCAGGCGGTCGTTGCCCTGTTGCAAAAGCGCCAGCACGCGCGGATTGGTGGCGAACGCGGCGGGGTCCTGGCCGAGGTTGTGGCGTTCGACCGTCACGCCGTGCGCTTCCAGCCACTTGAGATCGGCGGCGAATTGCGCGAGCGCCGGGTCGACATCGACGCCGCAGACGCCGGTCGCGCAGCACAGGGCGGGATCGAAGACTTCGAGTTTGGGCATGATGGAACTCCTTGGGTTCGAGGGAGGGAGGTTTGCCTACCGTCGCCGGCGGGCAGGGGTCGTGGCTCACACCGTGCGGTGTTCGTACCAGCCGCGGGTGCGACGCACGAATTTCACGACAAGCAACATGGCCGGCACTTCGATCAGCACGCCGACCACCGTGGCGAGCGTCGCACCGGAGGCAAGACCGAACAGGCTGATCGCTGTGGCCACCGCCAGTTCGAAGAAGTTGGAGGCGCCGATCAGGGCCGACGGGCAGGCGACGGCGTAGTCCTCGCCCAGGGCGCGGTTGAGGCCGTAGGCGAGCGCGGCGTTGAAGGCGACCTGCACTACGATGGGCACGGCCAGCAGTGCGATCACCAGGGGCTGGGCAAGGATGGCTTGCCCCTGGAAGGCGAAGATCAGCACCAAGGTGGCAAGGAGCGCCGCCGTCGACCACGGCGCGATGCGGCGCATCGCCGCGGCAAAGGCCGCCTCGCCGCGTTTCATGAGCCGTTTGCGCCAGAGTTGGGCGAGGACGACCGGAATGACGAGGTAGAGGAGCACCGAGGCGACGAGCGTCTGCCACGGTACCGTGATCGCCGACAGGTCGAGCAGAAAACCGACGAGCGGCGCGAAGGCGAAGACCATGATGAGATCGTTGACGGCCACCTGGGTGAGGGTGAACAGCGGGTCGCCGTCGGCGAGCCGGCTCCAGACGAAGACCATCGCCGTGCACGGCGCAGCGGCGAGCAGGATGAGCCCGGCGAGATAGGCATCGATTTCGCCGGCCGGTAGCCACGGGGCAAAAAGCTGGCGAATGAAGAACCAGCCGAAGAATGCCATCGAAAAGGGTTTGACCAGCCAATTGACGAAGAGCGTCACGCCGATGCCGCGCACGTGGCGGCGCAGGTCGTGCAGGGCGCTGAAATCGACCTTCACCAGCATCGGGACGATCATTACCCAGATGAGGAGACCCACCGGCAAATTGACTTCGGCCACCGTGCAGCGGGAGAGTGCCGCGAACACCTCGGGCAGCGCCTGCCCTAGCCCGATGCCGGCACCGATGCACAGGAGCACCCAGAGCGTGAGATAGCGTTCGAAGAATCCCAAAGGCGAGGCGGGAGCGCTCATGGACGGGCTCCTCGTTCAGCATCCAGAGCCTGGCGAACGGCAGGCACCAGCCTGGCGCGGATTTCGTCGCGCACTTCGAGGAAACGCGCAAGCGGCTGCCCCATCGGGTCGGGGAAGGCAACGTGCAGCCGTGGCACCGGACGCGGGAAGACGGGGCAGGATTCCTTGGCGTCGTCGCAGACGGTGACGACGAGCTCGACCGGTTCGTCGAGCACGGCGTCGAGGGATTTGGGCACGAGCCCATCGGCCGGCAGGCCGGCGAGGCGCAGCGCGGCGAACACTTCGGCCGGCACTTCGCCCGCCGGTTGCGTGCCTGCCGAGATCGCCCGCACTGCGGGGGCGAGTTCGTGTTCGAGAAGGGCCTGCGCCAGCTGCGAGCGGCAGGCGTTGTGCGTGCACAGCACGAGCACGGTCTTCGTCATCGTCATGCTCCTTGGGGTGCAGGGCTGGTCGTTTGGGGAAGTTCTTCGTTTGGTCTGGTTGCCGCCCCAGAGAGGCAAGCAACTCCGCCGCAGCAGTTCTGCGTGAGGAAAGCGAGGAGTTCGTCCATCGTCTCGTAGGCGGCGGCGTAGCGCAGATACCGCCCCTCTTTGTGCCGACGGATCAAACCGACCCGTTTGAGGTGCGCGAGGTGGAAGGACAGGGTGGCGGGAGGCAGGCCGAGCGCTTCACCGAGTTCGTTCGGATAGCGGCCCGGCGGCCCGGCTTCGACGAGCAGGCGGAAGATGGCAAGGCGCGTTTCGTGCCCCAGAGCGGCGAGGAGTTCGGCAGCAAGTAACATTTCCATATTTCCATTATTGTTGAAGTATTGAATGATGTCAAGCATGCGATACCCGAAAAACCGTTCACCGACTATCCTGAGTCGACCAGGCGGTCGATGTGCCCGGCGCAGATGTGGAGGGAGGGGCAATGAACGGGGAACGAAAAAGGGCAGGGGCGTGGGACGTCTTGTTCGTCTTTCTGCGCCTGGGGCTGACGTCGTTCGGCGGGCCGATCGCGCATCTGGGCTATTTTCGCGAGGAGTTCGTGGTGCGCCGTGGCTGGCTCGACGAGCGGGAATATGCCGATCTGGTGGCGCTGTGCCAGTTCCTGCCGGGACCGGCGAGCAGTCAGGTGGGAATGGCATTAGGCTATCTGCGGGCCGGCTACGGCGGGGCGCTCGCCGCCTGGCTCGGGTTCACCCTGCCCTCGGCGGTGGCGATGATCCTGTTCGCGCTGGGCCTGACGCACT
The DNA here is from genome assembly GCF_001418245.1 of Tepidiphilus thermophilus. NCBI lineage: Bacteria > Pseudomonadati > Pseudomonadota > Hydrogenophilia > Hydrogenophilales > Hydrogenophilaceae > Tepidiphilus > Tepidiphilus thermophilus. Next base: position 114,112 of record NZ_LIPU01000004.1, on the reverse strand, counting down.
ACGCCCAGGCGGTTCCCGCCGGCGTCTTGCACGGTTTGAAAGTGGCGGCGGTGGCGGTGGTGGCGCAGGCGGTGTGGGGCATGGCGCGCACGCTGTGTCCCGATGCGCGGCGCGTGACGCTGATGACGGTGGCGGCGTGCTGCGTCGCGCTCGCGCCACTGGCCTGGGTGCAGGTGGCGGTCATCGCGGCGGCGGGCGTGGCCGGTTTGGCACTACTCCCAGGGCGGGAATTACCGCTGCCCGAGCCGTTGCCGATCGCGGTGCGACGGCGCACGGGCCTCTTTTGGCTCGCGCTCTTCGCCGCGCTGCTCATGGTCCTGCCGCTGCTCGCCCACTTGACCGAAAATCCCACGCTCACGCTCGTCGATGCATTCTACCGCGCCGGCGCGCTCGTCTTCGGCGGAGGGCACGTGGTGCTGCCGCTGCTGCAGGCGGAGACGGTGCCGCGCGGCTGGGTCGACGCGCAGACGTTCCTCGCCGGCTACGGGGCGGCGCAGGCGGTGCCGGGGCCGCTCTTCACCTTCGCGGCTTTTCTCGGTGCCGTTCGCGAGATACCGCCGGCGGGCTGGACGGGCGGTCTGCTCGCGCTCACCGCGATTTTCCTGCCTTCGTTCTTCCTGATCCTCGGCGCACTGCCGTTCTGGGCGAAATGGCGCCACCTGCGGCACACGCAGGCGGCGCTCGCCGGCGTCAATGCCGCAGTGGTCGGCCTCCTGCTTGCCGCGCTCTATCAGCCGGTGTGGACCAGCGCGATCCTGCGGCCGCAGGATTTCTGTCTCGCGCTCGTCGCCTTCGTCGCGCTGCTCTTCTGGCGCGTGCCGCCTTGGGCAGTGGTCGGCGGGTGCGGTTTCCTGGGTGGTGTGCTGGGGTGAGGGAAGGGTTGCAGCGATGTGCCGTTGACATCACCATGTAACCTGACGTGCTTACTCTGCCGCCGTCGTCCCGATCGGGACTCGTGCCGCAGGAGCCGTCATGACCCTTGCCGTTGCCGTGCAACACCAGCGCGCCACCTTGCCGGCGCTGGGACGCTATGAACTGGCGCTCGCCGCGAGCGAGCTCGACGTGTATGAGGCGCAGCGTCTGCGCTACCGCGTCTTTCACGATGAACTCGGGGCGCGTTTGACGAGCCGCATTCCTGGGCTCGATTGCGATTTCTTCGATCCGTATTGCGAGCACCTCATCGTGCGCGATCGGGTGGAGCAGCGCGTGGTCGGCTGCTATCGCGTGCTCACGCCGGAAGGGGCGAAGCGCGTGGGCGGCTTGTATTCCGAGCAGGAATACGATCTGGTGCGCCTCGACCCCTTGCGCGAGCGCATGGTGGAGGTGGGGCGGGCCTGCATCGCGCCGGGACACCGTCATGGCGGGGTGATCGCGCTGCTCTTTGCCGGCCTGGCGAGCTATCTGGACGTGCGCGGCTACCGTTATCTCTTCGGGTTGGCGTCGGTGCCGCTGCATGCGGGGCTCGACGCGGTTCATGCCCTGTTTGTGGCACAGTGGGCGGAACGCGCTGCACCGATCGAATATCGCGTCACGCCGCGCCGGCCGCTGCCTGAGGTCGAAGGGGCGACACGCGCCGAGCCGGCACCTTGCCCGGCGCTCCTCAAGGCCTACCTCAACGCGGGGGCGTGGCTGTGCGGTGCGCCCGCGCTGGATGCGGATTTCCGGTGCGCGGACGTGCCGGTATTGCTGTCGGCCGAGCGGATCTCTCGGCGCTACGCGCGGCATTTTCGGGCGGAGATGGGGAGCATTGGCTGAACATGAGCGAGACACGAACGGCCGGTACGCGACTCGAGCACCTGCCAGCGAGCGGCAGGCGCTCGGTTTGGCGTTGCGCGAACCCTTGGACGTGGACGCGACTCAGCCGTAGATTTTCCCCGAACGGATGAGGTTGCGCGCGATCACCAGCTGCTGGATCTGCGTGGTGCCTTCGTAGATGCGGAAGAGCCGCACGTCGCGGTAGAAGCGCTCGATGCCGTATTCGGCCATGTACCCCGCGCCGCCGTGGATCTGCACGGCCCGGTCGGCCACGCGGCCGCACATCTCGGTGGCGAACATCTTGGCGCAGGCCGCCTGCAGGTTGACGTTCTCTCCCGCATCCCGCAGGCGCGCGGCATCGAGCACCATGCAGCGCGCGGCGTAGATCTCGGCCTGGCTGTCGGCGAGCATCGCCTGGACTAGCTGGAATTCGGCGATGGGCTTGCCGAACTGCTCACGCTCACAGGCGTAGCGCAGCGCATCCTGCAGCATGCGCTCGGCCACGCCGACCGCGGTTGCGGCGATGGCGATGCGCCCTTTGTCGAGCACTTTCATCGCCGTCTTGAAGCCTTGGCCTTCGCGTCCGCCGATGAGGTTTTCGGCCGGCACGCGGCAGTTCTCGAAGACGACGTCGGCGGTGTGGGCCCCGCGCTGGCCCATTTTGACGTCGGGCGGGCCGACCCACAGGCCCGGTGTGTCGCGCTCGACGAGGAAGGCGGAGATGCCGTCGGCTCCTTTTTTGGCAGGATCGGTGCGGGCCATCACGGTGAAGATGCCGGCTTCCGGGGCGTTGGTGATGAAGCGTTTGGTGCCGTTGAGCACATAACAGTCGCCTTCACGCACCGCGGTCGTCCTCAGGCTTGCTGCGTCCGACCCGGCGCCCGGTTCCGTCAGAGCGAAGGAGCCGATGAGCTCGCCGGAGGCGAGGCGGGGCAGATAGCGGGCTTTCTGCTCCGGCGTCCCGTCGATGACGATCGCCTGGCTGCCGATGCCGCAGTTGGTGCCGAAATAGGAACGGAAGGCCGGCGAGGTGTGCCCCATTTCGAAGTACACCCGCACTTCTTCCTCCATGGTGAGCCCCATGCCGCCGTATTCTTCGGGGATCGTCAGGCCGAAGAGCCCCAGGCGGCGCATCTCGGCGACGATCTCCTCGGGGATGCGGTCGGTGCGCGCCACTTCCGCCTCGGCCGGCACCAGACGCTCGCGTACGAAGCGGGCGATCGTGTCGAGCAGAAGCGTCAAGGTTTCCTCGTCCCGGATCATCGACGCGCCCTCATTTGACGTATTTGCGGAAATCGGGCTTGCGTTTTTCCTGGAACGCGCGCACGCCCTCGGCCGATTCCGGCGTCTCGTAGTAGAGGCGCAGCGCCTGCATCGCCAGCGCTCCCATGCCGCGGATCATCTCGGTGTCGACGTTGAACGACTTCTTCGCCAGTGCGATCGCAGTCGGGCTCTTCTCCAGGATCTCGTCGCACCAGCGGCGCACTTCCTCGTCGAGCCGCTCGGGCGGCACCACGGCATTGACGAGCCCCATGGCCAGCGCTTCCTGGGCCGTGTAGCGCCGGCACAGATACCAGATTTCGCGTGCCTTCTTCTCCCCCACGACGCGCGCCAGCAGCGCCGTACCGAATCCGGGATCCACCGAGCCTACCTTGGGACCAACCTGGCCGAACTGCGCCGTCTCGGAGGCGATCGCCAGATCGCACAGCGTCACGAGCACGTTGCCGCCGCCGATCGCATAGCCGTTCACCCGCGCGATCACCGGCTTGGCGATGTCACGGATCACGCTCTGCACTTCCTCGATCGGCAGGCCGATGGCACCACGCCCGCCGTAGCCGCCCTCGTGGGTGCTCTGGTCTCCGCCGGTGCAGAACGCCTTGTCACCGGCGCCGGTGAGTACCACCACGCCGATGCTGCGGTCGAAGTCTGCATCTTTGAAGGCGTGGATCATTTCCTCGCAGGTTTGGGCGCGGAAGGCGTTGTAGCGCTGCGGGCGGTTGATCGTGATCGTGGCCACGCCATCGACCTTGGTGTAGAGAATGTCCTGATATTCCATCTTCTTGCTCCTTCCTTTTGGGTGGATCAGCCGGCCATCGTCAGGCCGCCGGAGACGCTGATGACCTGGCCGGTGATGAAGGCCGCTTCGTCGCTGGAGAGAAACACCACGATGCCCGCCACGTCTTCGGGTTCGCCCAGACGGCCGAAAGGGATTGCCTTGATGAGCGCCGCGCGCAGCTTCTCTCCTTGTTCGCCTTCGCCGGCAAAATCGCGAAAGAGTGCCGTGTCGGTGGGGCCGGGGCAGACGACGTTCACGTTGATCTTCTGCCGGGCGAGCTCGCGGGCGATCGTTTTCGAGAACGCCACCAGCCCGCCTTTGCAAAAGGCATAGACTGATTCGCCCGACGAGCCCACGCGCGCCGCGTCCGAGGCGATGTTCACGACCCGCCCCTTGCCGCGTGCCGCCATCCGGCTCAGCACCGCGTGGTGCATGTAGAGCGGCCCGTAGAGATTGACCGCCACGATCTTGTCCCACAGCGCCTTGTCGGTTTTGAGGAAAGGAGCCGCCCGGTCCCAGCCCGCGTTGTTGACGAGGATGTCGATGGGGCCGAGATCATTCTCGACCGCCGCCACCGTGGCCTGTACCTGTTCCTGTACGGTGAGGTCGACGGGGTAGGCTTTGGCCTTGCCGCCGGCGGCACGGATCTCCCCAGCCACCTCCTCGGCGGCTTTGCCGTTGAGATCGAGCACCGCTACAGCCGTGCCCTCTTCGCCGAAGCGGCGGCAGATGGCCGCACCGATCCCGCCTCCGCCGCCCGTGATTACCGCTACTTTGTCGCGCAAGCCTTTCATCATCTTCCTCCTTCCTCCTTGGTATCGAACACGATCCCGGTGCCGGGACCCCTACGGTTATACTTTCCTATTCTTTCCCGCCGCGTGCCTTTGCGCCATGAGTTGCCCATGAAGGATCTGACCCCTGAAAAGACCCTCGCCATCGTCGAGATCAACAACCGTCTCTTCTTTCGTTTCTTTCAGACGGCCAACACGCTGCACACCAAAGGGACGCAGGCGCTGAGCGAGTTTGGCGTGACCACCCAGCAGTGGTCGGTGCTCGGGGCACTCTCCCGTCCGCAGGCGGCCGAGGGGATGACCGTGGGTGAGCTCAGCCGCTATCTGCTGGTGAGCCGGCAGAACCTTTTCGGCATCCTCAACCGCCTGGAACGCCAGGGGTACGTCGAACGCGTCACCGGCGAGGAGGACCGTCGCTCGCGCAAGGTGCGCCTTACCGCGAAAGGGGAGAAGCTCTGGGCCGATCTTGCCGAACCGATCCACGATTTCTACGACAAGGCGCTCAAGGGGTTGTCGTTCGACGATCGCATCACCTTCATCCATTATCTCAACGTTCTGCATAACAACATGGCCAAACTCTAGGGGCGATGCCGGGCGAGCATCTGCCGGGAGATGATCATCTTCATGATGTTGGCGGTGCCGTCGCCGATCTGCAGACCGAGCACGTCGCGGTAGCGCTGACCGAACGGCAGATCGTTGCTGTAGCCTCCGTGACCGTGGGCGATCAGGCACTGCTGGATGATCTCGCAGGCGAGCTTGGGGGCCCACCACTTGCACATCGCCGCCTCGGCCGTGTGCGGAAGCTCTTGGTCTTTCAGCCATAAGGACTACCGCCACGTCGGCTTGGGTAGCCATCGAAATCGAGGCCTTCTCTCCGTTGAGCACGAAATGATCGCCTTTGCGCTGCGCTCGCAACCGGATGCGGGCGGCGTCCGACCCTGCGTGGGGTTCGGTCAGGGCGATCGCGATGAGTTTCTCTCCCGCCGTCACTGCCCGCAACCATTCCCTTGCCATGGAGGAGCGGCCGTACGTATTGTGCAACGATCTGCCCGCACAAGGAGGCGAGGAGATTGACATAGGCGACGTTGAAATCGCCCCTGGCGATGCTCTCGAGCAGTAAGCCGCTGCTGAGGCGATCCAGCCCCGAGCCACCGAAGTCCACGGGGAGCTCCGGCGCGATGAACCCTAGCTGGCCCATCTCCCGCGCGAGCTCCCTTTCGATCCGTCCTGCGTGCTCGCGGGCACGATAGCCCGGTTTCAGCCTTTGCGTGGCGAACCGGTCGGCTGCATCGACCAGTGCCTGTTGGTCTTCGCTGAGCGACAACTCCATCTCCCCCCCCTTCCTTCTTTTATCGTCAGTTTTTCTTTTCATTCCGCCGACGAGGATCAGTCTAGGGGAAGGGAAAGTTAATGTCAATACATTTACTTTTACACCTGAAAATTTGATTCGTGGCATGATTTTTATTGAAAACAGGTTGACACGATAATCGCAGGCTGCTAGCGTGGCTTCCCGAACGTCCCGTCGAAAGGGGTGCGTCTAAGGAGGAGACCATGGAGTTCAACCCTGTTTTACTTTTTCGCCACCGACCTGCCATGGTCGCTGCAGGTATTCATGCTAACGGGTACGGGAAGCGGGTGGCTGAGAGAGTGCGTTAGAGAGCCGGGAAGAGGCTTGGCCCCGGTATCGTCTCATGTCATCGCTGCGCAATCTTTCCGCGTCAGACTCGGGGCATCGTGGTCGCGCCGGAGGGAAAGATGCGCAAGGAAGAGGCGGTGGCGGCGCTGGGACAGCGTTCCTTGCTGTTGCCCGGCTGGGTGCAGGCGGCGCTGGCGGCCAATGACCGGCTCAAGCTCTATCTGAGCTTGCTGCAGGAGGCGGCGCGCCATGCCGGTGATCCGCAGGCGGCGGTGACGGACTGGTCGGCCGAGTTCGCCCGGGCGGGGGTGACGGAGACGGGGTGGCTGCAGGAGCTGGTGCGCAGCGCCTATCTTGCCGACGGGGTGCTGATGCTGCGCCATCTCGACCGGTGGTGCGAGGCGGTGGCGGCCGATCTGCAGACGATGGCGCGCCCCGTGTGCGAGTCTGCACCGTCGGGGCCGGCCGAGCTGCTGGCGCGGCGCGATGCCTGGCTCGAATTCTTGCATTCGCTCGATCCGCAGGAGGGGCTGGAACCCGAGCAGCTCGCTGCCTTGACGCATGGCGAGCGCGAGCGCGGCGATAGCCTGCACCTGCTGGTGATGGACCTGCACAAGGCGCTCAATGCGCTGGCCGCCGAGATCGCCACCGAGGAGCTCGACGGGGCGAACGTCTGGGGGCTCGCGCCCGAGGATCGGCCCTTGGTGCGGGCGTTCATGCGCGGACTCAGGCGCACGGCACCGCTCAAGTTCTCTCACCCGGGGCTGGATACGGCGGCCACGCGCGACGGCGCGCGCCTGCTCATCCAAAACGACATCGGTACGAACGACGTGCACGTGCTGGTGGTGACGGTCGAAGATCTGGAGATCCGGCTGAACTATTCGGATCTGCATCGCGGGCGTTTCCGTTTCTTCCAACGCTTGCTGGAGGAGGTCGGTTTCGTCTGGACGGTGCAAACCTCCGCCGCAGGGGCGGGCCTCAACGCGGGGCGGCCCTACATGGTGGGGGAGGCGGTGTTTCGCGGGCAGGATCGCGCTGCGCTCGAGGAGGCGCTGGAGGAGCTGGCTGCCAAGATCGTGTTCGTGATCGACTGGAACCGGGCGCGCAAGCGCTTGCAGCAGTTCGTCGGCAAGGCGCAGGCCCAGGAGATCCTCTACCGGGCGGCCAAGGAGGAGTGCGGGCACATGGGGTGGTTGCTCGCCGGGGGCGAGCGGCTGGTGTTCGCGGCCATGGAATCGGTCGATGGCGAGGCGTTTCGCATCGGCGATCGGCTCGACGAGGTGTTGGGTCCGCAGGCGGCCGGTGAGTACCTCTTCACCTTGCTGCGCGTGTCGAGCCGCATGCTGCTCGAGCGCCAACCGGTGGATCTCGTCGCCGACGAGGCGCGCATCCTGCTCGCCCGTCTGCTGCGGCAGCGCACTTTCGAGCTGGAGCTGCTGGCCGAGCATGCGGCGTATACGCACGCCATCGCGCGCGAGGTCTGCGCCGTGCTGGAGGAGGAGCCTGGGCCCGAGGCGCTCGAAGCGCAGGGGCAACGCGGCAAACAATGGGAGCGCGAGGCCGATCATCTCCTGATGCAGGCGCGTGCGCGTGCCGAGCGTCACAGCCGCTGGCAGCCTCTGGTGGCCTTGATGGAGCATGCCGACGACGTGTCCGATGCGCTCGAGGAGGCGCTCTTTTTGCATTCGCTGCTCTTCGTTGGGCCCTTGGCCGGGCTCACGCCGGGGGCGCGCGAGCCCCTGAGCCGGCTGGCGGACACGACCTTGGCGGCGATTCAGGATCTGGTGCGTGCCGTAGAGATCGCCCGCGCGGTGAGTGCGCAGGGGGAGGCGGAGGACGAGGACGCGTTCTTGCAGACGCTGTGGCGCATCCTGCGCGCCGAGCGCCTGTGCGACCAGCTCGCGCGCGAGGCGAGCCGCGCCATCGTCGCGACCATGTCCGAGAAACCCACGGGGGCACAGATCGCCGGGCAGATGGCTGCCGCGGTGGAGAAAGCCTCCGACGGTCTGCTCGCCGTGGGGTATGCCTTGCGCCAGATGGTGATGGCGCGCACGGGGGTGACGTCATGAACGCGCCGCATTGGCCCGAGGCGTGCTATCTGATCGCTGGTCGTCGGGAGATGGAGACTTTGCCGCGCAAGGCCCATCCTCCGAGCAAAGGGGTGCTGCAGCTCGGGAACAAGGCGTGGAACCTGTGGCTGATGGCGAGCGCCGGCTTGCGCGTGCCGCCGGCGCTGGTGCTGGGAACGCCCTATGCGCACCGGCCGGTCGCGGCGTGGGAGGAGGCGCTCTTCACGGCAGGATTGCCGGCGCTGGAGGCACTCACCGCTCGGCGCCTGGGTGATGCACGTCGTCCCTTGCTCGTGTCGGTGCGCTCGGGGGCGCCGGTGTCGATGCCGGGGATGATGGAGACGGTGCTCGACGTGGGCTTGTGCGACGAGACGGTGCCGGGGCTGCTGCGCCTGACCGGCAATCCGCGGCTGGTGTGGGATTCCTACCGGCGCTTGGTGGCGGGCTACGGCGAGGTGGTGGCCGGGATCGACCCAGGCGTGTTCGAGGCGGCGCTCGCGGAGCTCGCCCAGGGGCGGGAGGAACAGGCGCTCGCTTTCGACACGCTGCGCGCGCTCACGCGCCGTTTCCTGGAGTGCTACCGCGAGCAGGCGGGCGAGGCGTTCCCTCAATCGGTGCGGGTGCAGCTGCGCGAAGCGGTGCGGGCGGTGTTCGCTTCCTGGAATGCCCCCAAGGCCGTGGACTACCGGCGGCATCAGGGGATCGACGACGCGCTCGGTACGGCGGTCACCATCCAGCAGATGGTCTTCGGCAACGCGGACCGGCGCTCGGGGGCCGGGGTGGGATTCACGCGCGACCCGACCGACGGGACGCCGCGGCCGTGGGTGGATTTCCTCTTCGAGGCGCAGGGCGAGGACGTGGTCTCCGGGCGGCGCAATGCCGTGGGGCACGAGCGGCTGGCCGCGCGTCTGCCCCAGGTATGGGAGGAGCTGTGCGACGGTGGGACGAAGCTGGAGCGGCTCTTCGGCGACATGCAGGATTTCGAATTCACGGTGCAGGAAGGCACGCTCTTCTGGCTGCAGGCGCGCTCGGGCAAGCGGACCTTGCGGGCAGCCGCGCGCATCGCCCTCGATTTGCTCGACGAGGGAGTGATCGATGAGCGCGCCGCCTGGGAGCGTACGCGCGACATCGCCTTGGAGGAGCTGGCGACGGTGCGCCTGGCCACCGAGGGAGGGGAGGCGCCGCAGCGGCTCGCGTGCGGGATTCCGGCCTCGCCCGGCATTGCCGGCGGTGAGCTCGCGCTCGATGCCGAACGGGTGGCGGAGCGAGTGGCTCAGGGGGCCAAAGTGATCTTGGTGCGGCAGGATGCCGAGACGGCCGACGTCGCGGCGCTGCGCCAGGCCGGGGGACTGCTCACCCGGCGCGGGGCACGCACCTCGCACGCGGCGGTGGTCGCGCGGCAGATGGGCAAGGTATGCGTGGTCGGGTGCGAGGGCTTGACGATCGACGGCTGGGCGCGCAGCGTGCGCTTCGGCGAGCGGGTCGTGGCCGAGGGAGAGCCGATCACGCTCGATGGCAACGACGGCAGTGTCTATGCCGGACTGGTGCAGACGCAGACCGTTCCTGATGCGGCGCTGCAGGAGCGGCTCGCCGCGCTGCGGGCGCGCTTTGCCGGGGAGGGGGAGAATGCCTGAGCGACGGCTGCGTCTGAGTGTGGTCACCGAGACCTATCCCCCCGAGATCAACGGGGTGGCGCGTACCGTCGGGCGGATGCTGCAGGAGGCGGTCGCCGCGGGCCACGAGCTCGAAGTGGTGCGGCCGGATCAGGGAAGAGCAGAAGGGGAGGAGCTCGCGGGCGTGGCCTCGCTGCGGGTGGGCGCGATCGCCTTGCCGCGTTATCCGGGTTTGCGCATGGGGTGGCCGGCGTATGGACGACTCGTGCGCCATTGGCGGCAGAAGCGGCCCGATGGGGTGCATCTGGTCACCGAAGGACCGCTGGGTCTGGCGGCGCTCGCGGCGGCGCGCCGTCTGGGCATTCCGCTCACCTCGGCCTTGCATACGAATTTCGACGCCTATGGGGCCCATTACGGCCTCGGTTGGTTGCGCGGCGGGATCGCGGCCTATCTACGCGCTTTTCACAATGCGACGCAGTGTACGTTCGTGCCGACGCAGCGCCAGCGCGACGCCCTGCTCGCGGCGGGATACCGCCGGGTCGAGGTGCTCGCGCGCGGCGTCGACGCCGAGCTGTTCTCTCCCGCGCGGCGCGATCCGGCGCTGCGCCGGCACTGGGGCGTAGGGGAGGAGGGGCTGGCGGTGCTCTACGTCGGGCGGCTCGCGCCGGAGAAGAACCTCGATCTGCTCGCGCGGGCGTTTCAGGCCATTGCGGCGCATCGTCCTGAGGCGAAGTTGGTCGTGGTGGGGGAAGGGCCCATGGCGGCCTGCTGGCGGCGCGATCATCCTGAGTTCGTTTTCTGCGGCGCGCGCCGGGGCGAGGATCTGGCAGCGCACTACGCCTCGGCCGATCTCTTCCTCTTTCCGAGCCTGACGGAAACCTTCGGCAACGTCGTGCTCGAGGCGATGGCGAGCGGCCTGCCGCTGGTGGGCTACGACGAGGCGGCGGTGGCCGAGTGCGTGGAGGACGGCGTGAGCGGCTTGTCCTGCCCGCCGGGGGATGAGGACTCCTTCATCGCGCGGGCCTGCCGGATCGCCGCCGATGCCCCCTTGCGGCGGCGTCTGGGCACGGCGGCGCGCGCCGCGGCGGCTCGCCGCTCTTGGGCCGAGATCTTTCGCCAGGCGGAAGCGGTGCTCTGCGCCGTGCTGCAGGAAGGGGGCGAAGCGGTGAGTGTGACATCAGCGTAGAAGGGGGTCGATATGCCTGCCGTTCGTTCCGTCTTTCTCTCGGACATCCACCTCGGGACCCGCGCCTGCAAGGCTGAGCGCCTGGTCGATTTCCTGCGCGAATATCCGGCGCAGTATCTCTACCTCGTGGGCGACGTCGTCGATTTCTGGGCGATGCGCCGCGGCATCTACTGGAGCGCAGCGCAGAATACGGTCGTGCAGAAGATCCTGCGGCGGGCGCGCCACGGCGAGCGAGTGATCTTCATTCCCGGCAACCACGACGAGGCGCTGCGTGAATACGTCGGGGCTGCTTTCGGCGACATCACGCTGCACGCCGAGTACGTGCACCAGACGGCCGACGGACGGCGGTTCCTGCTCATCCACGGCGACGAGTTCGACGAAGTGACGCGCCATCATCGCTGGGTGGCGCTGCTGGGCGATGCGGCCTATGGCGCCCTCGTGCGCGCCAACGTCGTCTGGGCCTGGGTGCGTCGCCGGATGGGGCGGCCGGGCTACTGGTCGCTCGCGGGACACGTCAAGCGCAAGGTGAAGAAGGCGCTGGAGTTCATGTACGGGTTCGAAGACGCGGTGATGCGCAGCGTGCGCGAGCGGGGGCTGGACGGCATCATCTGCGGCCACATCCACTGGGCGGCGATCAAGGAGGTGGACGGTCTCACCTACGCCAACTGTGGCGACTGGGTGGATTCCTGCACGGCCATCGTCGAACACCTCGACGGTCGGCTGGAGCTGGTGGACTGGAATCGGGAGATCGCCCCCCCGCCGCCGCCTCAGGCGCCGCGCCGCCTGCTCGAGCCGCTACCACCCGAAGTCGAGCTCGCCGACGTGCTGCACCGCGCCGACGGCATCCTGTAGGGCCCCTCGGACACCCTGCTGCGCGGTGCTCCTGTAGCGCTCTGCTCACTTCTGCCGGCGGCGTTCGACGAAGAGCGAGCTGCCCGGCGTCTTCTTCGCCATCTTCTTCGCCACCGAGGCCGCTTCGGCCACGGCGTGGTGACTCTCGTAGCGCTGTGGCTCGTCGATGACGACGGCGCCGACCGACAAGGCGCACAGCGGGAAGAAGACCGTTCGCCCTTGCCGGTCCTCGGCCTCGATGCCGCCGCGGGCGCGGTCTTCGGGATGGTAGAACTCTGGGATACGCGCATCGAAGGTGCGCAGCAGCGCCTCGGTGCGTTCCTGCCAGTCGGGACTGCCCCACAGCACGATGAAGTCGTCCCCGCCGATGTGGCCGACGAAATCCCTGGCCGGATCGGTGTGCTCACGCAGCAGTTCGCCCACCAGCCGCAGGATGTCGTCCCCGCGGCGGAAGCCATAGATGTCGTTGTACGGTTTGAAATGATCGAGATCGAGGTAGGCGGCCACGAACGGTTCGCCCCGCTTGAGCCGGGCATCGATCTCCCGCTGGATGGGGACGTTGCCGGGCAGGTTGGTGAGCGGGTTGGCGTGACGGGCCGCCTCGAGCTGCAGGCGGGTGATCTCGCGCAGCAGCGCGTGCCCGTTGCCCAGTCCCAGGTAGCGGCCGGAGTCGGTGATGATGAAGCCCTGCACCAGGTGTTTGGGGTCGAGCTGGGTGATGAGATCCGAGAGTTGCTGCAGGCTCATGCGCCGGTCGATCACCAGCGCGTGGCGGTCGAGATACATAGTGCAGGGTCGGTGTCCGTAGAGCTCGCGCCGGTAGGGGCGGGCGTAGGCATCCATGAAGTGATTGCGCGCGATGAGCCCCAGCGGCACGCCGTCGGCGACCACCGGTTGGGCATAGAGCTCCGGGTCGCGTTCGAAGCGGGCGAAGACTTCCTCGTTCGTCGTCTCCGGCGCAAGCGGGGCGACGTAGTGCACCAGGGAGGCGACGCTCGCCTCTGCGCCCGCGGGTACGGAGGCGTCGAGCACCTGCTCGGAGCGGAAGTGTTCCGGCTCGGGCCGATATTCGGGTCGCGGTTCGGGCCGGCCGAAGAGATACCCCTGACCGAGGGGGATGCCGCACTCGCGCACCACGGCGAGTTCGGCCGGCGTCTCGATGCCCTCGGCGATCACTTGGGTGCGGCTGTTGCGGGCGATGCGCGCGATCGACTCCAAGAATTGCCATTTGATCGGGTCGGCGTGTGCCCCTTGCACGAAGTGTTTGTCAATCTTGACGAAATCCGGCTCGAGCTCCGACCACAATCGCAGCGAAGAAAAGCCTTCGCCCAGATCGTCGATGGCGATGGCAAAGCCGAGGCTGCGGTAGTGCGCCACGGCATGGCGCAATTGGGCGTAGTCCAGGCCCGGCGTGGCTTCGGTGAGCTCGATGACGACTTCCCGCGGTGACAATCCCGCCTGTTCGATCCAGGCGAGCGTCCGGCTTTGATCGCCCGGCTGCACCACCATCGCCCCCGGATCGACGTTGAGCAGCAGTTTCCCTTGGCCGCCTTGAGCAGCGAAAGCGGCGATGACCGTCTCGCGGCAGAGGTATTCGAGCTCGCTCAATCGCCCGAGACGGCGCGCCGCGTCGAAGAGCACCAGGGGAGCGTGCAGCGAACTGTCGCTGGGGCCGCGGATGAGCCCTTCGAAGCCGAGGAGTCCGCCGTCCTCCAGCGTGATCACCGGCTGGAAACGCGCTGCCAGGCGTCGTTCCTGCAACAGGCGTTCCAGCTCGGGGAGGACGTCGGCGGGATAGGGAGGGCACATGATTTCGGTCAGGGAATCCATGGACGAATTTCGCCACGACAAGGCGCATCGCCCGCCATCGTAGGCGAGCTGTGTGACGAGGATGTGACGCCGACGCCGTTGCTGCAAAGAGGCTCAGGCATGATTATTGCTGGTTCTAGTGGGCATGCCGCACGGTGCGGTGGAAATCGGAGGAACCCCCAATGCGCGAGCACGACGCGCCGGAATGCCTGGAAACATCGGTGCGCTGGCACCGCCATCCCGAGGACACGATCCTGAGCTATCGTGATTGGCAGCTCATGAGCCATTTCCAGCCGATCTTCAGCATCGCGCACGGGCGCATCGTCGGGCTGGAAGCCTTGCTGCGGCCACAGCACGAGGGGGTGGAGGTGCCACCGCTGCGGTTTTTCACCTCGAGTCTGCACCCCGAAGAGCTCATTCTGCGCGACCGGCTCGCCCGTCGGTTGCACTACGAAAACTTTCGGCCGCTGGCAGGCGACGATCTGTGGCTTTTCGTCAATCGGGCACCGCAGGCACAGCTCACCGAAGAAGACGATCTCCCGGCCGGGCTCGATCCGCACCAGGTCGTGGTCGAGCTCACCGAGGACGAGAGTACCGATTCCGGGTGGCTGCGCGAACTCATGGCCCGCTACCGGGCGCTCGACTACCTGGTCGCGCTCGACGACTTTGGTGCTCGTCATTCGAACCTCGACCGGCTCTTCACGCTCGCGCCCGACATCGTCAAGCTCGATCGCACGCTGATTTTGTTCGCGGAAGAGGACGCGCGGGTGCGCCGCAGTCTCCAGCGGCTGGTGGCGCTCATCCGCGACACCGGTGCCTTGGTGCTCTTCGAGGGCGTGGAAACCGCGGCGCAGGCGCAGCTCGCCGTGCAGGCCGAAGCCGATCTCGTGCAAGGTTTCTACTACGCCCGGCCGCAGCCGCGCGCTTTCGCCCTCAAGAGCACCTGGGGCGCGCGGGAGAAACTGCACGACCCGCTGCGGGCGCGTCCTGTGCGCCGTCGTGAGGCGGTACCCAAAACGCTCGAAGAGGTGTTCCGGCAGACCTTGCGCCGCGTCGCTTTGGGAGAAGACTTTGCTCTGGCGAGCGCCGAGTTGATCGCCCGCCCCGAGGTCTATCGCGCCTATCTGCTCGACGCAAACGGCCGCCAGCTCGGGCACAGCGCCTCGCGTGTGCCGGTGACCCTGCTGCGTTACCTACCGCTGGCCGATGGCGCCGGTGCCCTGTGGAGCGCCCGGCCCTATTTTCGCCGTGCCATCGCCATGCCCGGACGAATCCACTTGACCGACCCCTACCTCTCGGTACCCGATGGTACCTGGGTACGCACCCTTTCCGCCACGGCCCACGGCGAGGCCGGCACTTTCGTCGTCTGCGCCGACTTGGCGGCCGATACCCTCGATGCGGAGAATGCACCATGACGGCACAAACCTTGACCCATTCGAACCCTTTTGGTGCAAGTTATGCCCCGCCGCGCGCGGACGGCGCGCTCAAGAGCCGGCGCATGGCGCTCACCCCCGCCGAGCGGCACTGGCTGCCCTGGTTCGGCAAAACCGGCAAGCTCGCCATGGGCTGGGCCTGCTGGCTCAACCGCCACCGCTATCCGGCGATCGAGCGCACTTTCGAGAGCATCGCCGCCACCCGCGTGCGCCTGCTCGAAGACTGGACGCGGACGCAGTGGGAACACCTCGCCGATCTGGCCCAGACCTACGCTGGCCGGTTCGACCAGGCGCTCGATGCCGAACCCTTGCGCCAGAAACGCCTGCTCGCCGCGGATTGTTCCGAACTCTTCGTCATCGACCCGAAAGGGCGGGTGCTCGCCTCGACTGCGCCGCAGCACGTCGGCAAGCAGGATCTGCCGGAGAAAGCCGTCGCCGCCGGGCTGAGCGGCCCGTTCCTGCACGGCCCCTACGCCGACCCATTCACCGAGACGCTGGGGCCGACGACTTCGCGTTTCCACGACGAAGTCACGCTGATGTTTTACCACCCCATCGTGCGCGACGGGGAGACGCTCGGCTGTGTCTGCGCCCGCGTGCCCAACGACGTGATCGGCGATCTCATCCAGCGCGAGGCGGGGCACATCTACCGCGACTCGGGCGACAACTACCTCTTCATGGTCGAATCGCGCTTCGATCCGACGATCGCCCCGGGCACGGCCCTGTCGCGTTCGCGCTTCGAGGATGAAACGTTTACCCTCGGAGACAACCTCAAGCGCGGCGTTTCCACCCCCTACGGCACCGTACGCGTGCAGCGACACACCGAGCTCGAGCTGCGCTTCGTCGACCCGGCCACGGGGCAACTGCACCCCGGCGTGCGCGAAACGATCCGCTGCGGCGAGAACCTCTTCGTCACCTATCCCGGCTATTCCGACTACCGACACATCCCGGTGATCGGCAAGGGCATCACTTTCCGGCTGCCCGGTTCGCCCGATCGCTGGGGGATGATGTGCGAAGCCGATCTCGAAGAGGTCTATCGCCATCGCCCGCTGGGGTTTCAGCTCACGCGCGATTTCCTGCTGCTCGTCGGCGTCGCGGCGCTGCTGGCGACGGTGTTCGCGGCCTACGCCGCACCGCCGGCGCCGACCGTGGTGGTGGCGATGGTCGCGGTGCTGCTCCTCGGCTATGCGCCGCTGCTGCGGCGCCGCGTGCGGGCGTTCACCGGACGGCTCGACGCGATGGCCGAGACGATGCGCTCGCTCGCCGAGGGGGAAGCCAACCTCACCCAGCGCTTCGATCGTCGCCTGCTCGCCGAGGACGAGAGCGGCGAGCTCGGCCGCTGGATCGACAGCTTCATCGATTCGCTCGACGGCACCTTGGGGCAAGTGGTGCGCACCACCGACGAGGTGCGCCAGACGCACGGCGAGATGATCGACAAGAACACGGAAGCTGCTGGCACCGCCAATGAGCTCCTTGCCGAGGTGCAGCATCTGCTCGACTCGCTCGGCGAGCAGCTCGCCGAGATCGACACCGCCACCCATACCGCCGAGGAAGTGCGCACCGCGCTCGGCACGGTGGTGGAGAACGCCCAAACCCAGTTTCAGACGGTGCGCACCCAGACCCAGGCGATCCGCGATTCGATCGACGCCGCCAGCCGCACCATCCAGGCGCTCAACCAGCGCACCGAGGAGATCGGCGACATCGTGGCGGTGATCAACGACATCGCCGCCCAGACGAATCTGCTCGCGCTCAACGCGGCGATCGAGGCGGCGCGCGCCGGCGAGCACGGGCGCGGATTCGCGGTGGTGGCCGACGAGGTGCGCAAGCTGGCGCAACGCACGGCCAGCGCCACCGGCGACATCCGCGGCAAGATCGAGGGCATCCAGCACGGAGCGCGCGAGGCGGTCTCGATCATGGAATCCGGCGTGGCCGACGTCGAGAACGGTCTGCGGCTTGCCGAAGAAGCGGTCTCCGAGCAGGGCGAGGTGCACGAACTCGCCGAACGACTGCTGGGCGTGATCGAGCGCGTGGCCGAGCGCAGCCGCGTGAACGGCTCCATGATGCAACGCTTGGCGGCGATCGCCGACGGCATGCGCGGCTCGTTGGCGGCGCTCGCGGCGAGCGTCGACCGGGTCAAGCACGCCGCCGGCAAGCTGGGTGCTTCGATGCGGCGCTTCCGCGTGACGAGCGCGCGTTGAGCACCGGCGTGTTCCCTCGGGAGGACGAACATGACGAAGAACGAATCCGGCGCACGACGCGCCCCGCCGCTGGCCGTGGCGCTGAGGCACGTCGCTTACGAAGACTTGGGTCTGCTCGAGCCGTGGCTCGTGTGGCGCGGCTGGCGAGTGCGCTATATCGACCTCGGTCTCGACGAGCTCTGCGGCTGGGATGCGCTCGCGCCCGATCTGCTCGTCGTCCTCGGCGGCCCGCTCGGCGCCGAGGACGACGCGGATTTTTCTTTTCTGCCCGATGAAGTAGGGATCATCCGTTCCCGGATCGCGGCAGGCCGCCCCACCTTGGGGATCTGCCTCGGGGCGCAGCTCATGGCTCGCGCTCTGGGGGCACGGGTGCGACCCATGGGGGCGAAAGAGCTGGGCTATTTTCCGCTCGAACTCACCCCGGCGGCGGCCGGAACCCCCATCGGCCGGATCGGCGCACAGCCCGTGCTGCACTGGCACGGGGATTTCTTCGAGTTGCCCGACGGCGTGCAGAGCCTGGCACGTACCCCTTTGTGCCCCAATCAGGCGTTCATGGCGGGGGAGCACGCCATGGCCTGGCAATTCCACCTCGAAGTCGCCCCTTCTCGACTCGAGCGCTGGCTCATCGGCAACATCGATGAGATCCGGGCCTGCGGTCTGCGTCCGGACGAGCTACGCCGCCAGGCGCGGGCGCAGGAAGCGGGATTGCAGCAGGCAGCCGCAGCGGTGATGCAGGCGTGGTTCGAGCGGCTTGATCTCTGAGGTTGGCGCTCATCCACCCCGTGCGCCAAATCGGTAAGAGCGCACGTTGGAAGAATTTTTCTCGACAGAAGGATCGGCGATTTTCTCCTTTTCCAAGACGTCTTTTGATGAATTTTGCATTATTATCGCTCTCAGCCGGAGAATGAGTGCAAGGAGTTCTTCATCCTCGGCCATATCCTCGATTTCCTTCAGCACCTCCAAGGCTTGTTGTGCGTCTTTTTGCAGCCGTGCCAGATCGATGTTGTATTCCAGCTGACGACGGACGCTGAGTTTGAGTCGGGCGAGTAGTCGAATGAATTCGGGGTCGCTGGCGTCGATCATGGTTTCGTCCCGATCCTGCTTGATTGTTCATGCCCCCTCGACCGGACGTTGCCACAAACGATGGGCGAGGGGGTGTTGATCAAAAGCTTTTTTGGAACGAAAGAACTACTCTGGCATCGGCCACCTCTTCGCCGTCCCAGGTATAGGCGGATTTACTGGCATCGGTGTCGGTATAGGCCAGGGTGGCGACGCCGAAGCCGAGATCCTTGCTCACGCCGAGTTTCCAGTCGGTGTACGAGGCTGCGTCGTTGTCTTCCACTTCCTGATGCCCGACGTGGCCGAGCACACCCCAGCCCCCGCCCAGGTCATAGCTGGCCGAGAGATCGAGGTAGTAGCTGCCGCGGGTATCGCCGCCATCGTCGGTGGTCCAGCCGACGAAGTGGTCGGAAACCGTGTGGTAGTATTTGAGGGCCACCGTTTTCCAGGACAAACCGGCGTAGACTTCGGTGGTGTCCGGGTCGACCGCTCCCGAGATTTTGTCGCCGGGATAGTAGTACGTGATGATGCCGAAGTCATAGCCGAACGAGTCGGCGAAGGTGCCGCGAAAGCCGCCATAGAGGTCCACTTCGAGGCTGTTGTCCTCTTTGTAGCCGCCAGCTTCTACCCAATCGACGTTCGAGCCCCACAGTCCGACGTAGAATCCGCTATCGTGCGCCAATTCGAGGCCGCCTTGGACGGCGGGCTCGTTTTGTGTCTGCGACACACCGCGAAAGACATAGTCGCTGGTGGCCCCGAGGGTGAAACTGAGCGCAAACGGGCTCTTGGCCGTATCTTCGGCATGGGCCAAAGAGACGCCGAGCACGGCCAGGGTGGCGGTGAGGGGAAGCAGAGGGGTTTTCATGAAAGTCTCCGGTGGACAGGCCAGACGTTAGGAAGCAAGAACGATGCCAGTCGTTTTTTCCCGTTTGGCCGTGGCTTGCGGGCAGGCGCAGGGTGCCCCTTGCGCCATCTTGGGGCGGAAGATGCTTCGTTCGAGGGCAAGGGAACAGGGAGAGGCCCGAAAATGTCACGAAACCGTCACCGTTTCGCGATATAACGGCAACACGTTTCTGATGGCACGAGCGGAGGGATCATGGCGGCCAATGTGCTGGTGGTCGAGGACGAACCGGCGATCCTGGAGCTGATCGCGGTCAATCTCGAACAGGCGGGATTTCACGTGCTGCGCGCGTCCGAGGCGGAGACGGCCTTGCGGCTCATCGGAGAGGCGCTGCCGGATCTGGTGCTCATAGACTGGATGCTGCCGGGGCTGTCGGGCATCGAACTCGTGCGCCGCTTGCGGCGGGAAGAGCGTACGCGGGTGCTGCCGCTCATTTTGCTCACGGCGCGCGGGGCCGAGGTGGACAAGGTATTGGGGCTGGAGGCGGGGGCGGATGATTACGTCACCAAACCCTTTTCGCCGCGTGAGCTCGTGGCGCGCATCCGGGCGGTGCTGCGCCGGCGCCGGCCGGAGGTGGGCGAGGAGGTGCTCGAGGCGGGTGGCTTGAAGCTCGATCCGGCGGCGCGGCGGGTGCTGGCAGAAGGGCGGGTGGTGGCGCTGGGGCCGACCGAATTTCGCCTGCTGCATTTCCTCATGGTGCATCCGGAGCGGGTGCACAGCCGCTCGCAGCTGCTCGACCGCGTCTGGGGGGATCACGTCTTCGTCGAGGAGCGCACGGTAGACGTGCACGTGCGCCGCTTGCGCGCGGCGCTCGAACCCTATGGGATGGCGGGTCTGATCCAGACGGTGCGCGGGGCGGGGTACCGGTTTTCGGTGCAGACGGCACAGGAAGCATGAAGACGGCGCAGCGGCTGCGGCGACAGCGCCGTTTCGCTTGGCGGCGGCTGGCTGGCGTGGGAACGGTTGCAGCGGTGGGTGCGCTCTTTTCCTGGCCGGCGGGGCTAGGCCTGCTCGCGCTCGGGCTGGGCTGGGCATGGTGGTGCGTCGAGCGCGAGTTTGCCGAGGTGCTGGGGGAAGCGCTCACTGGAGCGCCTCATGAGGATCTTTCCCCCCGGGCGCGGCTGGTGCTCGAGCCGCTGCGGGCGCAGGAGCGGGTGTGGCGGCGCCGGGTGGAGGCGGCACGGCGCGACCGGGAGCGCCTGATCGCGGCCTGGGATCGCCTGCCGGTGGGGGTGGTGTGGCTGGCGGCCGACGGGACGATCCGCCGGCTCAACCGGCGCGCCGAGGATCTGCTGCAATTACAGCGCCGCCTGCATGGGGGGCAGCCGCTCGCCCTCTTCCTGCCCGAGCCGCGCTGGCTCGAACGCATTCGCGCTTCGGGCGAGGCCGGGTTTACCGGCGAGGTGCCGCGGCGCGGGGAAACGCTCCATTGCCGCCTGCAATGGGTTCCGCTAGAGGAAGGAGAGGCGCTGCTGCTCGTCGAGGATCGCACCGAGGCGATGCGGCTCGAGCGGATGCGGCGCGATTTCGTCGCCAACGTCTCGCACGAGCTGCGCACGCCGCTCACCATCGTGCGCGGCTACGTGGAGACGGCGCTGGATGCGCCCACTCCCCTGCCACCGCCCTTGGCGGGCTATCTGGAGCAGGTGCATGCGCAGGCGGTGCGCATGCAGCGGCTGGTGGAGGATCTTCTGACGCTGGCGCAGCTGGAGGGGACGCAGCCGCCGCCGGCGAAATGGGTCGACGTCGGGGAGCTTCTGGAGACGGCGGCCGCCCAGGCCAGAGGCGTGGCGCCTGAGGGGCTGACGGTGGAGGTGGATTTCCCGCCGCAACCCGGCGCGATCTTGGGTGTGCGCACCGAGCTGGAGTCGGCCTTGGGCAATCTCGCCCTCAACGCGGTGCGCTACACGCCCGCGCCGGGCCGGGTGGTGATCGGAGCGCGTGCGGCGGAAAACGGCGAAGGGGAGCTCTTCGTGCGCGATACCGGCATTGGGATCGCGCCGGAGCACCTGCCGCGCCTCACCGAGCGCTTCTACCGCGTCGATCGGGCCCGCTCGCGCGACCGCGGTGGCACCGGCCTGGGGCTGGCGATCGTCAATCACGTGGCGCAACGCCACGAGGCGAGGCTATTCATCGACAGCGCGCCGGGCAAGGGGAGCGAATTCCGGCTGCGCTTTCCCTCCGGGCGCTGGCGCGAGGGCGAGGCGGTCAAATGATGACTGGGTCGATCCAGAAGAAGGTGAGGATCAGGTAATCCTCGCCCTTTTCGAGGACTTCCTGCACGCGGGCGCCGCGCGTCTTGTGTTCGACCCACAGGTTGAGCAGCTTGGCTTCGGTGCCGATCTCGAGCGGAGCGAGCAGACGGTGCGTGCCTTCGTCGCCACGGCTCGTGTCGGGAAACCAGAAAGCGGGGTACCAGGGAGTTGGCGGCGCTCCTACCACGGGGAAGTGCTGCACCGCCGTCGGGCGGGGGATACCGGGGATCTGCTCGAGCCCGAGGTGGATCTCGCCGTCGAAGGTTGCTTGACGCCAGCGCACGCGCGTGAGCATGCCGCCGTAGGTCTTGGGGTGTTTGCGCACGAGAAGCAGCCGCCCGGGCGGCCAGCGGGTGAGCTCGCTGCGCGCGCCGCTGCGGCGGATGCGCCACCCCTTGGGACTGCAGTCCATGGCATCCCACTGCGTGAGGTGGGGGGAGTAGAGCAGCTCGTTCTTTTCCCGCTCGCGCTCGGTGAGATCGACGTCGCTGACGGTGCCGCCGAAGAGCTGGATGCGCTGGGCTTCCTCGAAGGTGCGGCGCACCGACACCGCCGTGGGCGGCTCGAAGGCGCGTCCCGTAAAGTAGAAATAGATCGCTGGCCAGTCGGAGACGACCTGCAGCCCTTCATTGCTCGGCTCGCGGGGTTCCTGTCGCTTGGGCGGCTCTCCCGTCCAGCGCTGCGACAGGGTTTCGAGGAGCAGGCGCTCGTCGGTGGATAAGCCCGTCTGAGCGAGCCGCATATGCACTTTGGGTATGAGTGCGCCGGCATCGTAGAGGCGCAGCATCTTGGCGTCGGCCAGGGCAAGCGCGGGGATGGGGGGCGAATTTCCGGCGAGGTCGATGCCGTAGCGATCGTCGATGCGATCGAGCCACTCCGGCGGAACGAACTGGGCGTAGGTAGCCAGTTCGAGCGCGAAGGTAACCACCCGCGGCAGCATCGACATGGGCAGGGCGTTGGGATTGGCGAGATGGATGAGGGCGGCGGCGTGGTGCACTTCGCGGCAGCTCAGCCGCAGCGGAGTGCCGAAAAGACCGTCGTCGACGCGTCGATTGGCCACGTTGGCGCGCTCGGCGCGCAGCAGCGCCTGGTGCAAGCCGCCCCAGAGGGTGTCGGGAACGCGCGTGAGCTCGAACCAGAAAATGAGCATCATGCGCAGCAGGCACCAGCTCTGGCGTTCGTGGGCGAGCGCGCAGTAAGGCGAGGAGGGAACGGCCGCCGGGTGCTGCGTGGCCTTGGTGTACAGCTTGATGAGCTTGCCCCAGGCTTTCAGGTACGGAGATTCGCGCGTGGGCGGGCTGCGGCGCGGCCAGCCAACGCGGTGCAGGGCCGCGCGCAGCAGGTCGGCACGATCGACGAGCTGGGAAAAGGTGGCGAACTCCTGGCCCAGGAGGCTGTCGGCCAGGATCTCGAACTCGGCCGCCGGAGGGGCCGATTCCGGGGCAACGGCCAACAGATGACGCAACCGCTCGTCGATGGCTTCGATCGTCTCCTGCATGGCGGGCCCTTTACCTATGCCGACGGAAATGGCATTGTAGCCGATTTACCCGAACGGTTTTTCCGGTCCGAACGCGATGGGAGCATCCCGTCAGGCGGTGAGTTTGCGCCGCAGCAGTTCGGTCACACGTTGTGGATTGGCCGCGCCGCGCGAGGCTTTCATCACTTGGCCGACGAGGGCGTTCAACGCCTTTTCTTTGCCGGCGCGGAATTCCTCCACCGACTTGGGATTGGCGGCGATCGCCGCTTCTACCAGCGCTTCCAGGGCGCTCTCGTCGCTCACCTGCTTGAGACCCTGCGCTTGGATGATCGCGTCGACGTCCTCGCCTGCACCCGCCCACAGCGCTTCGAACACCTTCTTGGCTCCGGCATGCGAGATCGTGCCATCCTGCACGCGGCGTGCCAGGGCGGCGATGTGTGCTGGGCGCACGGGGCTCTCGCCGATCTCGATCCCGCTGCGGTTGAGCCTGGCGGCGAGCTCGCCGAGAATCCAGTTGGCGCAGGGCTTGGCGAGTGCAGGGCCCACGGCGGCAACGGCGGTCAGATAGTAGTCGGCCAGTTCTTTGCTTGCCGTGAGGAGGTTGGCATCGTAGGGGGTGAGGCCGTGTTCCTCGACGAGCCGCCGCCGCAGCGCCTGCGGCAGCTCCGGGAGGCTTGCCCGCACTTCTTCGATCCAGGCGCGGTCGATGACGAGCGGCAGGAGATCGGGATCGGGGAAGTAGCGGTAGTCGTGCGCGTCTTCCTTGGTGCGCATCACGCGGGTCTCGCCGCGCTCGGGATCGAAGAGCACGGTGGCCTGTTGGACGGCGCCGCCTTCCTCGAGCGTTTCGATCTGCCAGCGGACTTCGTAGTCGATCGCCTGCTGCAGGAAGCGGAAGGAGTTGAGGTTCTTGATCTCGCGACGCGTGCCCAGGCGCGTCTCGCCCTTGGGGCGCACCGAGACGTTGGCGTCGATGCGAAACGAGCCCTCCTGCATGTTGCCGTCGCACACCCCGATCCAGCGCACCAGGGCGTGCAGCGCCCGGGCGTAGGCCACCGCCTCTTCGGCCGAGCGCATGTCGGGCTCGGAGACGATCTCGAGCAGCGGCGTGCCGGCGCGGTTGAGGTCGATTCCGGTCATGCCGTGGAAGTCTTCGTGCAGGCTCTTGCCCGCGTCTTCTTCGAGGTGCGCGCGCGTGATGCGCACGGTTTTCTCGTAGGCGGCTTCTCCCTCGCCCACCTGCACGGTGATGGCGCCGTTTTTGACCACCGGCAGCTCGTATTGGCTGATCTGGTACCCTTTGGGCAGGTCGGGGTAGAAGTAGTTCTTGCGGGCGAAGACGCTGCGCTGGGCGATTTCGGCCTCGATCGCCAGCCCGAGGCGGATGGCGCGCTCGACGGCGCCGCGGTTGAGCACGGGCAGGGTGCCGGGCAGGGCCACGTCGATGGCACATGCCTGGCGGTTGGGTTCGGCGCCGAAGGCGGTGGAGGCGCCGGAGAAGATCTTGCTGCGCGTGGTGAGCTGCGCGTGGATCTCGAGGCCGATGACGGTTTCCCAGTCGGTGCGGTTCATGGCGGTTCCGTGGTTTACAGCGGCGGCAACCGGCGGTGCCAGTCGGTTTTTTGCTGGAAGACGTGGGCGGCGAGCAGCAGCCGCGTCTCGGCAAGATAGGGGCCGATGAGCTGGCAGCCGATGGGCAGCCCTGCCGCGTCGAACCCGCAGGGGTGCGACAGCGCCGGCAGGCCGGCGAGGTTGGCGCCGATGGTATAGATGTCCTGCAGGTATTCCTGCACCGGATCTTGACCTTTTTCGCCCAGGCGCCAGGCCGTGGTGGGCGCGGTGGGGGCGAGGAGGAGGTCACAGGAGGCGAAGGCCCGGGCGTAATCTTCGGCGATGAGGCGGCGCAGTTTCTGCGCCTGCAGGTAGTAGGCGTCGTAGTAGCCGTGCGAGAGCACGTAGGTGCCGACGAGGATGCGGCGCTTCACTTCCTCGCCGAAACCCTGGGCGCGCGTCTTGCGGTACATGTCGTCGAGGTCGGTGTACGCCGGGGCGCGGTAGCCGTAGCGCACGCCGTCGTAGCGCGCGAGGTTGCTCGAGGCTTCCGCCGGGGCGATGACGTAGTAGGCGGGAATGGCGAGCTCGGCGCGCGGCAGCGACACCTCCACGAGGCGCGCGCCCAGGGCTTCATAGGTGCGGGCGGCTTCTTCGACGGCGCGGCGCACGTCGGCGTCGAGCCCCTCGACGGCGAAGAATTCACGCGGCAGGCCCAGGCGCAGCCCATCGAGCCGTCCGTCGGCGGCGGCGAGCGCCGCGGCATGGTCTTCGACTGGGCGTTCGAGCGAAGTGGAGTCGCGCGGGTCGAAGCCTTCGATGGCCGTGAGGGCGAGCGCGCAGTCTTCGGCGCTGCGGGCGATCACGCCGGCTTGATCGAGCGAGGAGGCGTAGGCGATGATGCCGTAGCGGCTCACCCGCCCGTAGCTCGGCTTGATGCCGGTGACGCCGCACATGGCCGCCGGCTGGCGCACGCTGCCGCCGGTGTCGGTGCCGGTGGCTACGGGCACGATGCCGGCGGCCACGGCCGCGGCCGAGCCGCCCGAGGAGCCGCCGGCGATGCGGTCCGTATCCCAGGGATTGCGACAGGGGCCGAAGTGGGAGTGTTCGTTCGCCGAACCCATGGCGAATTCGTCGAGGTTGGTCTTGCCGAGGGACACGGCGCCGGCTTGGGCGAGCCGCTCGACGACGAAGGCGTCGTACGGCGGCACGAACTCGGCGAGCATGCGCGAGGCCGCGGTGGTGCGCACGCCCTTGGTGCAGAAGAGGTCTTTGTGGGCGATGGGGATGCCGGAGAGTAACGAGATGTTTCCGGCACGGCGGTGTTCGTCGGCGGCGCGGGCGGCTTCGCGCGCGCGCTCCGGCGTGAGGGTGATGAAGGCGTTGAGTCGTTCCTGCAGCGCTTGCGCGCGCTCGAGGGCGGCCTCGGCCAGCGCTTCGGCGCGGGTGCGACCTTCGGCGAGCGCGGTGGCAAGCTCACGCAGCGAGGAGGCAAGGAGCCGTTCTGTGCTCATTCGATCACCTTGGGCACGAGATAGAGGCCGTTCTCCGCCGCGGGGGCGAGGGCGAGCAGGACGTCGCGCTGATCCGGTTCGGTGACGGCGTCCTCGCGCAGGCGCTGTGGCAGATCGAGCGGATGGCTCATGGGTTCGACGCCGCTGGTGTCGACGGCTTGCAGCCGATCTACCAGGGCGAGGACCCGTTCGAGGTCGGCACGGAACGCCGCCGCGTGCTCGGCGGTCAATTCGATGCGGGCGAGTTCGGCGAGGCGGTCGAGGTCGATGGCGGGCATACGGCAGACCCTGTCGCGTCCAAAGCTTTGTAGAGTATCATATTCGCGACCCTTTTGCCGAGACTTCCCCGTGGGGGGCGACTCCTTCGCGCCACGACGTCCTAGGCCGGCGAATGCCTGCGTTTCCGTTTCTCCAAGGACCCAACATGTTCGGTTTTCTGCGTTCTTTGTTTTCCAACGATCTGGCGATCGACCTTGGCACGGCCAACACCCTCATCTACATGCGCGGCCGCGGCATCGTGCTCAATGAGCCCTCGGTCGTGGCGATCCGCATCGATCCGTCCACCGGCAAGAAAGTGATCCAGGCCGTCGGGCAGACGGCCAAGCAGATGCTGGGGAAGACCCCTGGCAATCTGCAGGCGATCCGGCCGATGAAAGACGGCGTGATCGCCGACTTCGTCGTCACCGAGCAGATGATCAAACAGTTCATCAAGAAGGTGCACTCTTCCAGTCTGCTCTCGCCCAGCCCCCGCATCATCATCTGCGTGCCTTGCGGCTCGACCCAGGTGGAGCGCCGCGCGATCCGCGACGCGGCGCTCGCCGCCGGCGCGAGCAAGGTGTTTCTCATCGAGGAGCCGATGGCTGCGGCGATCGGGGCGGGTCTGCCGGTGGCCGAGGCCACGGGCTCCATGGTGGTCGACATCGGCGGTGGCACCACCGAGGTTGGTGTGATCGCGCTGGGCGGAATGGTTTACTCCGGCTCGATCCGGGTGGGCGGCGACAAGTTCGACGATGCCATCGTCAACTACATCCGGCGCAACTACGGCATGCTCATCGGCGAGGCGACGGCCGAGCTCATCAAGAAACAGGTAGCCATCGCCTTCCCCTCGTCCGAGGTGCTGGAAGTGGAAGTCAAGGGGCGCAACCTCGCCGAGGGGATTCCGCGCAGTTTCACCGTGTCGTCGAACGAGATCCGCGAGGCGATCGCCGATCCCTTGAACCAGATCGTCT
This sequence comes from Tepidiphilus thermophilus, assembly GCF_001418245.1. Classification (NCBI taxonomy): domain Bacteria; kingdom Pseudomonadati; phylum Pseudomonadota; class Hydrogenophilia; order Hydrogenophilales; family Hydrogenophilaceae; genus Tepidiphilus; species Tepidiphilus thermophilus. Next base: position 86,731 of record NZ_LIPU01000004.1, on the reverse strand, counting down.
CGGCGATCAAGATTGCGCTGGAGCAGACGCCGCCGGAGCTGGGTGCGGACATCGCCGAGCGCGGCATCGTGCTCACGGGCGGCGGCGCCTTGTTGCGCGATCTCGACCGCCTCATCCAGGAAGAGACGGGGTTGCCGGTGATCGTGGCCGAGGATCCGCTCACCTGCGTGGCGCGCGGCTGTGGCATGGCGCTGGAGAAAGTCGATATGCTCGATACCCTCTTCGCCACGGAATGACCTACGGTTTCGGGGAGTTGCGATGAATTCCCCGCTCGGCGCCTCACCCAACGTTCCGCGTTTCCATCGCGCGATGTCCCCCGGGCAGCGCCTGGGGCTGGCGACGCTCGCGTCGGTGCTGCTCTTGGTGCTCGATCTGCGCTTCGGGGCGCTGGGAGCGGTGCGCGATGCGGTCTCGGTGGTGCTTCGCCCGGTCCAGGAGGCGGCGCACTGGCCGGTGAAACTCGCCGCCGACGGGTCGATCTATTTCGCCACGCTCGCCGAGGTGCAGGCCGAGAATGCGCGTCTGCGGCGCATCGAGACGGAGGACCGGCTGCGCGCGGCCACCTTGGCCAGTCTCGAGGCGGAAAATGCCGAATTGCGGCGCCTGCTGGGCATGGGCAAGCGTGCCGAGCTGCGCACCCTCGGCGTCGAAGTGCTCTACGATGCGCCCGATCCGTTCAGCCGGCGCATCGTCGTCGATCGCGGGGCGAATGCCGGCGTGCGCCTGGGCCTGGCGGTGCTCGATGCCGATGGGCTCGTGGGGCAAGTGACGCGCATCCAGCCGCTCGTGTCGGAAGTGACCTTGATCACGCAAAAAGACCATGCGGTGCCGGTGATGGTGCAGCGCAACGGTGTGCGCGGCGTGGTCTATGGCCTGGGCGACGGCTACCTCGAATTGCGCCATTTGCTCGCCGATGCGGACGTGCGCGCCGACGACCTGCTCGTCACCTCCGGCCTCGATGGCGTGTTCCCTGCGGGAATTCCCGTGGCGCGGGTGGTATCCGTCGACACCGGCGCGGGTTTTTCCCATATCGTGTGCGAGCCCGTGGCCTTGGGCGAGCGGCGGCGTTATCTCATGGTGGTCGAACGCGTGCCGGCGAAGGAAGCGTCGGCGGGAGGTGCGTGATGCAGGCCGTTTCCCGTCCGGCGCGGGTGCTTCAGCCGCCGCGGCCGCGCTTCATTTTCCTTACCCTGGCGCTGGCGTTTTTTTGGGATCTGATTCCCAAGGGGGGGTGGGGGTTCTGGCCCGAACTGACGCTGGCGGTGCTTACTTTCTGGGCGATGCGCGATCCCGATCGGGTGGGCGTGGGGACGGCGTTCGTGCTGGGAGTGATGCTCGACGTGGGGCGCGGCGTGGCCTTGGGACAGGAGGCATTGGCCTTGGTGTGGGTGGTCTATCTGGCGCAGCGCCGTTCGGCGCGCATCCTGTGGTTCGGCGGCTGGGGCCAGGCCCTTTTGCTGTTGCCCTTATGGGTGCTGGCGCTCGCCGTGCAGGCGGCGGTCCGTCTGGCCGCGGGGGGCGACTGGCCGGGATGGGGGTATTTCGGCTCGGCCTTTGCCAATGCCGCCTTGTGGCCGCTCCTGAGCTACGCCCTGCTATGGCCGCAATGGCGGGCGGTGCGCTCGGACGCTTCGGCGTCTTTGTCCTGAGACGGGCATGACGGATAGCGGATTGGACGGCGAGGCGGTGGTGGGTCGGACGCGCCGGCGTCTGGCGGTGCTGGCCGTCTTGATCCTTGCTGGTTTCTCGGTCCTGCTCGGCCGCCTGCACCAGCTGCAAGTGCGGGAGCACGCGCGCTTTCAGACGCTGGCCGAAGACAACCGTCAGGCGTTCGTGCCCATCGTACCGCATCGCGGCCAGATCCTGGACATTCACGGTGAGGCGCTCGCGCGCAACGTGCGAGCCTATACCCTGGAGATCGATCCGGCGCAGGTTCGGGATCTCGATGGCACGATCGATCGCCTCTCCAAAATCGTCACGATCGAAGAGAGCGACCGCAAGCGCTTCCTGCGTCAGATGCGGGACCAGCGCGGCCTGGGCAGCATCGCGATCCGCCAGCATCTCACGGACGAGGAAGTGGCGCGCTTCGTGGCCTGGAAGTTCGCCTTTCCCGGCGTCGAGGTGCAGGCGCGGCTCTTTCGCGAGTATCCGCAGGGCGAAGCGACGGCGCACGTGGTCGGTTATCTCGGGCGAATCAACGAGCAGGATCTGGAGCGGCTGGAGGGCGAGGGGCTCACGGGTGCCTACCGCGGCACCGACTATACCGGCAAGGAAGGTATCGAGGCGCAGTACGAGGCGCTGTTGCACGGCACGACCGGCTGGGAGCGGCTGGAAGTGAATGCGGCGGGGCGGGCGGTGCGCCGGCTCGACCGGCGCGAGGCGGTGAGCGGCAAGGATCTGGTCTTGACGATCGATGCGCGCCTGCAGCGTTTCGTGCTCGACGCCTTTGCCGGGCGGCGCGGGGCGTTCGTCGCGCTCGACCCGCGCGACGGGGCGGTGATCGCCATGGTTTCTTCCCCCTCTTTCGATCCGAAGCTCTTCCTCGACGGTTTGACGCAGGCCGACTGGGAGCGGCTCGCTCTGAGCGAGGATCGTCCCCTCTTCAACCGCGCCTTGCGCGGTACCTATCCGCCCGGCTCGACTTTCAAACCCTTCATGGCCATGCTCGGGCTCACCTCGGGCAAGCGCCAGCCGGGGCAGCGGTTCGACCGGCAAGGGATGTTCGAGTATTCCGGCGTCAAGTTGTATGACAAGAAAAGCAGTTGCCAGAGCGGGGTCGATCTGCACCGGGCGCTGGCCTTCTCCTGCAACGTCTATTTCTATACGCTGGGTAACGAGCTGGGAATCGATGCCATCAGTTCCTTCATGGGTAAACTGGGGTTCGGACAGCGCACCGGCATCGACCTGCCCGGCGAAGCGTCCGGGGTGTTGCCTTCGCGCGAATGGAAACGGCAGCGGTTCAAGAAGGCGAGCCAGCAGCAGTGGTTCGGCGGCGAGACGCTGTCGACCTCCATCGGTCAGGGCTACAATGCCTATACGCCCTTGAAGATGGCACATGCCTTGAGTATCCTCGTCAACGGCGGCGTGATCCGCAAGCCGCACGTGCTGGCGGCCACGCTCGATCCGGCCACGGGCGAGCGCATTCCCGTCGCCGGTGAGGTAGCCGGCTTCGTCAAACTCGATCCCGCGCACGTCGATGCCGTGCTGCGGGCGATGGTCGACGGCGCGCGCATCGGCACCTCGGCCCGCGCCTTTGCCGGGGCGGCCTATTCGGTGGGCGGCAAGACTGGCACGGCGCAGGTCTTCTCCTTGCAAGGGCGCAAATACGACCCCGATGCCACCGATGAGGATCTGCGTGACCATTCGTGGTACATCGCCTTCGCTCCGGCCGACGAGCCCCGCATCGTCGCGGCGATCATCGTGGAAAACGGCGGCCCCGGCGGCCGGACGGCGGCTCCCCTGATGCGGCAGATCTTCGATTATTATTTTGCTTCCCATGTGGAACCCGGAGAAGAGGGCGGGCGATGAATCTCATGCCATGGCTCGCTGTCTTGAAGCGGATGGGACGGCGTTGGGACCCTCCGCTCATCGCCTGTGTGCTGCTGTTCTTCGCCGGCGGGCAGGTGGTGCTGATGAGCGCTTCTCCCGAGCGGGTCGATTCCCTGTGGCTGCACCAGATCTTGGCGCTCACGGCGCTTTTGGCGGCAGCCCAGGTGCCGTTTCGCTGGTGGTTTCGCCTGGCCCCGCCGCTGTATCTCGTGGGGGTGCTGCTGCTGGTGGCCGTGCTGCTCTTCGGCGAGACGGCCAAGGGGGCGACGCGCTGGCTCGATCTGGGCGTGGTGCGCATCCAGCCCTCGGAACTTATGAAGCTCGCGGCGCCGCTCATGCTGGCATGGTACTTTGCTCGGCGGCGCCAGTCGCTTGCGTGGTGGGATCACGCCGTGGCCTTCGCGCTGCTCGCGATCCCCGCCGCGCTGATCCTGAAGCAGCCCGATCTGGGCACGACCATCCTGGTGGTGGCCGCCGGTGGCTTCGTCCTCTTTTTCGCCGGGCTGTCGTGGCGGCTCATCGGGCCGCTCGTACTGGCGCTGGCGATCGGCGTGGGGGCGCTGCTCGTGCAGGGCGATCGCTGGTGTCAGCCGGACGTGGCCTGGCCCATGCTGCACGATTACCAGAAACAGCGCGTGTGCACGCTGCTCGATCCGGAGCGCGATCCCTTGGGCAAGGGATTCCACACCATCCAGGCGGCGATCGCCATCGGTTCGGGGGGCGTGTGGGGCAAGGGGTGGCGCGAGGGGACGCAGTCGCAGCTTTCTTTCGTGCCGGAGCGCCACACCGATTTCATCTTCGCGGTGCTTGCCGAGGAGTTCGGTTTCTTCGGCGCGGCGGCTTTGCTGTCGGCCTACGCGCTGCTGCTGCTGCGCGGCGCCTGGCTTGCCGCCCGCAGCCCGAGCTGGGCCGGGATGCTGATGGGAGGGGCGGTCGTCGGAACCACTTTCGTCTATGCGTTCGTGAACGTGGCGATGGTGAGCGGCATGTTGCCGGTGGTCGGCGTGCCTTTGCCGTTCATCAGCTACGGCGGAACGGCGCTGGTGACGCTGGCCACCGGTCTGGGGTTGCTCTTGAGCGCGGCGGCCGAGAGTGCCCCTGAGAGAGGTTTTTCCGCCTGGCGGGGGGTGGCATGAAACGCGTGCAGAGATGGCCTGCGGCCAGCGTGGTGGTCCTCGTCGGTCTGAGCGTGGCGGCCTGCGGTTCGCCGCAGACGAAGCGCACGGCAACCGAGGCAGGGGTGCGCAGCGCGATGGTTTCCGGCGAGGAGCCGATTCCGCGCGTCGAGCCCTTGCGTCCGGCCAATGCACGCGCTTACACCGTGCTCGGCCGCACGTACTTCCCCATGACGGATTTTGCTCCGTACCGGGAGATCGGCCTGGCTTCGTGGTACGGCCGGCAGTTCCATGGCCAGCCGACGGCTACGGGCGAGACCTACGACATGTATTCCTTCACCGCCGCGCACAAAACACTGCCCATTCCCAGCTACGCGCGCGTGACCAACCTCGCTAACGGTCGACAGGTGATCGTGCGGGTGAATGACCGCGGCCCCTTCGTCTCCGAACGGCTCATCGACCTGTCGTTCGCGGCGGCCGACCGCCTGGGGTTCGCCAACCAGGGGACGACGCAGGTAGAAGTGGAGCTGATCCTGCCGGAAGAGATTCGCCTGGCCGAGGCGCGCGGCGAGCCGATTCGCGCCCGCGGCAGTGAAAACCGGCCGACGACGCTCGCTGCCCGTTCCGCGGCTACCCCCACACCGGCGGCAGGGCGCACGCCGCCCGAGGCGGAAACCGCCCCGACCGCCGTGCCGCCCGTGATCGCCACGGCCAGTACGCCGGCGAACGAGGCGGCGGCCGTACAGACTGCGGCCGTTCCGACGCAAGAGGCGATTGCGGCGGTCCCGCTCGCACCCACTGCGATCGAGCGCACGGTTCCGGCGCCTGGCTATTACCTGCAGCTGGGAGCGTTCGCCCAGGCAGACAACGCCGATTCCTTCCGGCGGCACGCGGCGACGATGTTGCCGGAGATCGACTTGCACGTGGTCGCCGCAACGGACAAAGTCCGCGTCTGGGCCGGGCCGTTCGCCGACGAGGCGGCGGCGCGCACGGCAGCGCGCATCGTCACGGCACGCCTGGGCGGCAGCGCCTTCGTGGTCACCGCCCCCTGAAGCGTCGCGGCGTATAATGGGGTGCTTCGCAATGTGTCGTAGGAGTCGGAGCGTGAGGTTTCCTCGGACGATTCAGGCTTTGTTTGCGTTCTTTCTGGTGTGCTGGGTCGCAGTGGCGCAGGCGGTGGTGCCGCCCATCACCCTCAATGCCCGGCAGTGGGTGCTGATCGATGCGCGCACGGGCGAAGTGCTCGCCGGCAAGGATGCCGACCAACCGGCCGAGCCGGCCTCCATCACCAAGCTCATGACCGCCTACATCATCTTCGGTGCGCTGCGTGACGGGCGTCTTCGGCTCGACCAAAGCGTGCCCGTCTCGCCCACGGCGTGGAAGATGGGCGGTTCGCGCATGTTCATCGACCCCAAGATGGCGCCCACGGTGGAGCAGCTGCTGCGCGGCATGATCATCCAGTCGGGCAACGACGCTTCCGTGGCCTTGGCCGAGGCGGTGGCCGGCAGCGAGGAGGCCTTCACCGCCCTCATGAACGATGCGGCGAAGAAACTCGGCATGAAGAACTCGCACTTCATGAACGCGACCGGCATGCCCGATCCGCAGCACTACATGAGTCCGCACGACATCGCCCTGCTCGCGCGCGCCCTCATCGACGAGTTTCCCCAGTTCTACAAGATCTATTCGGAAAAGGAATACGTCTTCAACGGCATCCGCCAGCCCAACCGCAACCGCCTGCTGTGGCTCGACCCCAGCGTCGATGGCATCAAGACGGGGCATACCGCCAGCGCCGGCTACTGCCTGGCCTCTTCGGCGCAGCGCGAGGGGCGCCGGCTCATCGCCGTGGTGCTGGGGGCGCCCTCTGACGAGGTGCGGGTACAGGAATCGCTCAAGCTGCTCAATTACGGCTTCCAGTTCTTCGATGCCGTCAAACTCTACGATGCCAACCAGACGGTGGCCACGCTGCGCGTGTGGAAAGGCGAGAAGAAAGAAGTGCCCGTGGGCTTCACCTCCGACGTGGTGCTGACTCTGCCGCGCGAAGACGCCAAGCACGCCCAGGCGCGCTTCGTCGGCGAAGAGCCGCTGCTCGCGCCCGTGAGCAAAGGGCAGCCGGTGGGCCGGGTGGAAGTGACCGTCGAGGGTAAACCGCTCACCACGCTCACCGCGGTGGCGCTCGAGGACGTGCCGCAGGCAGGATGGTTCGGCCGCGCCTGGGACGCGCTGGTGCTGTGGCTCAAGCGTTGGTGAATCCTACCTCGGTGCACTGGCTCGGCCGGCAGTCCTACCAGCCGGTGTGGCGCGCCATGCAGCGCGCCACCGCCGAGCGCGGGGGAGATGCCCCCGACCGGCTGTGGTGCCTCGAACACGAGCCCGTCTATACCCTGGGGCTTGCCGGCCGTCCCGAGCACCTGCTGCCCCAGGGGCGGGCATTGGGGATCCCCGTGGTGCACATCGACCGCGGCGGACAGATCACCTATCATGGCCCGGGGCAGCTCATCGTCTATTTTCTCCTCGATCTGCGCCGCCGGGGTTTGAGTGTGCGCGCCCTGGTGCACCACATCGAGCAGAGCGTGATCGACCTGCTCGCCAGCTGCGGCCTGCACGGCGAGCGGCGTGAGGGCGCCCCTGGCGTTTACCTCGCTGGCGCCAAGATCGCCGCGCTGGGGCTGCGGGTGAAGAATGGCTGTACGTACCACGGGCTCTCGCTCAACGTGGACCTCGACCTCTCGCCTTTTGCCGGCATCAATCCCTGCGGCTATGCGGGGCTCGTCACCACGCGCCTGCGCGATCACGGCATCGATTGGAGCGTGCGCGAGACCGCCGAGCGGCTGCTCGGGCCGCTGCAGACCTGGCTCGGGCCGCTTGCCTGGAGCGCTGCTCCCGACCCCTGGGCCCCGCCCTCTTCCTGAAAGGAACCGATCATGGACCGACCCGTCGATGCGCCCGAGAAAGCCCGCGGTGCTCAAAAAACCGCCCGCATTCCGATCAAGATCGTCCCCAAGGCACCACTGCCCAAACCCGAGTGGATCCGCGTGCGCCTGGCGGGCGGCGAAGAGGCCGAACGTTTCCAGAGCATCAAGGCGACCTTGCGCGCGCACCGGCTGCACACCGTGTGCGAGGAGGCCTCCTGCCCCAACATCCACGAGTGCTTCGGCAAGGGCACGGCCACCTTCATGATCCTGGGCGACGTCTGCACGCGCCGCTGCCCCTTCTGCGACGTGGCCCACGGCAAGCCGCTGCCGCCGGATCCGGCCGAGCCCGAGCACCTCGCGCGCACGGTGGCGGCCATGCGCCTGCGCTACGTGGTCATCACCAGCGTCGACCGCGACGACCTGCGCGACGGCGGCGCGGCGCACTTCGCCGCCTGCATCCGTGCCGTGCGCGAGCATTCGCCTTCCACCCGCATCGAAGTGCTGGTGCCGGATTTCCGCGGCCGGCTGGAGGCGGCGCTGGAAGCCTTCGCCCACGATCTGCCCGACGTGATGAACCACAACCTGGAAACCGTGCCCCGGCTCTACCGCCAGGCGCGGCCCGGGGCCGACTATGCCCATTCCTTGCGGCTGCTGGCGGAATTCAAGGCGCGCCATCCCGAAGTGGCGACCAAGTCCGGCCTGATGGTGGGGTTGGGCGAAACCGACGAGGAGATCGTGCAGGTGATGCGCGACCTGCGCGCGCACGGCTGCGACATGCTCACCATCGGCCAGTATCTGCAGCCGTCGTCCGGGCACCTGCCGGTGGAGCGCTACGTTCCGCCCGAGACCTTCGCTGCCTTCGAGCGCGAGGCACTCGCCCTGGGATTCCGTCATGCCGCCTGCGGGCCGCTCGTGCGTTCTTCCTACTGGGCCGACCGCCAGGCGCAGGAAGCGGGCGTGGCCTGACCCGGCGCGTATGGAGCTCAATGCGGCGCAGCGCGCGGCGATCACCCACCTCGACGGCCCCTGCCTCGTGCTCGCCGGGGCCGGCAGCGGCAAGACGCGCGTCATCACGCACAAGATCGCCCACCTCATCCAAAAGGTGGGGCTCGCCCCCCGGCACATCGCCGCCATCACCTTCACCAACAAGGCCGCTCGCGAGATGCAGGAGCGGGTGGCGGCGCTCCTGGGCGGGCGCCTCCCCGGCGGGCTGACCGTGAGCACTTTCCATGCGCTCGGTGTGCGCCTGCTGCGCGAGGAGGCGCCGCATCTCGGCCTCAAGCCGAGATTCTCCATCCTCGATCCGGCCGATGCGCAGAACGTGCTCGCCGAGCTCCTGCCCGCGGCCGAGCGCGGCATCGTGCGCCAGCTGCACTGGCGCATCTCACAGTGGAAGAACGCAGCGGTCGAACCGGAGGAGGCCGAGCAGCTCGCCGGCGACGAGCTCGCCGCGGCCGCGGCGGCGGCTTACCGCGACTACGAGCGCACGCTGCGCGCCTACCACGCGGTCGACTTCGACGATCTCATCCTCTTGCCCCTGCGTCTGCTACGGCGCGATGCCGAGGTGCGCGAGCGCTGGCAGAACCGGCTGCGCTACCTCCTCGTCGATGAATACCAGGACACCAACCGCACCCAGTACGAGCTCCTGAAACTGCTCGCCGGGCCGCGCGAAGCCTTCACCGCCGTGGGCGACGACGATCAGGCGATCTACGGCTGGCGCGGCGCCGACGTCGAGAACCTGCGCCTGCTCGCGCAGGACTACCCCCGGCTGCGCGTCATCAAGCTGGAGCAGAACTACCGCTCCAGCCGCCGCATCCTCGCCGCCGCCAACACGCTCATCGCGCACAACGACAAGCTCTTCGACAAGCGCCTGTGGTCCGAGCACGGCGAGGGCGACCCGGTCACCGTGTTCGCCTGCCGCGATCCCGAGCACGAGGCCGAATGGGTGGCGGCGCGGCTCGATGCCCACCGTTTCCAGCACCGCGGCCGCTGGCGCGACTATGCCATCCTCTATCGCGGTAACCATCAGGGGCGGCTCTTCGAGCAGGCCCTGCGCCAGCACAAGATCCCCTACACCCTCACCGGCGGGCAATCCTACTTCGACCGCGTCGAGATCCGCGACGTCATGGCCTACCTGCGGCTGCTGCTCAACGAGGACGACGACCCGGCCTTCGTGCGCGCCGTCACCACGCCGCGGCGCGGCATCGGCCCGGCGAGCATCGAGGCCCTGTCGCGCTACGCCGGCCTGCGCCACCTGAGCCTGTCGGCGGCATTGCGGGAAGAAGGCGCGGCAGCGCACGTGCCGGCCGCGGCGCTGCAGGCCCTGCGCACCTTCGCCGGCTTCCTCGACCGGCTGCGCTGGCGGGCTGAGCGCGAGCCGGCCGCCCGGCTCCTCGAAGAGCTGCTCGCGGCGATCGACCTCGAAGGCTGGTATCTCGCGCACGGGCAGCCGCGCGAGGCCGAGGCGAGGGCGCGCTCGCTGCGCGACTTCGCCGCCTGGGTGGGGCGCAAGGGAGAGGAGGAAGGAAAGACGCTACTCGAGCTCGCGCAGACGCTCAACCTCGTCGCCCGGCTCGACGAGGGGGAAGACGATGCCGACGCGGTGCAACTCGCCACCCTGCACGCGGCCAAGGGGCTGGAATTCAAGCACGTCTTCCTCGTCGGCGTCGAGGAGGGCATCCTGCCGCATCAGGCGAGCCTGGAAGAAGAGCGGATCGAGGAAGAGCGCCGGCTCATGTACGTCGGCATTACGCGTGCGCAGCGCAGCCTGACGATCACCTGGTGCGAGCGCCGGCGCGAGGGCAAGGAATGGCGCAGCGTGGAGCCGTCGCGCTTCATCGCCGAGATGGGCGATGGCGTGCAGACGCGGCGGCGCGACGAGCCCGTGGCCAAGGAAGACGCCCAGGCGCGGCTGGCGCGTCTGCGCGCGATGCTCGAAGGCGGCTAGCGCCCCAGCCAGCGCTCGAGCCGCGGCAGCAGCTCGTCGGGGCCGAGATAGCCGGCCACGCGCAACTCGCTGCGCTCGGCGCCGCCGGGTGAAAAGAAAAGGAGCGCCGGCGGCCCGAAGAGCTCGAAGCGACGCAGCAGCGCGCGGGCGGATTCGTCGGCGGCGGTGACGTCCGCTCCGACACGGACCACTCCAGCCAGGCGCTCGCGCACGCGAGGATCGTCGAGCGTGACGCGCTCCAGTTCCAGGCAGGAGACGCACCAGTCGGCCCGCACGTCGACCAGCACGGGGCGATCGCTCGCGCGCACGGCCGCCTCCAGCTCGGCGAGCGAGCGCACCGTGGGAACCTGCTGCGCCGGTGCCGCTGCGGCGGAAGCGGCCGACAAGCGCAGCGCGAGCGGCTGCAGGGGGTCGCGTCCGCCGGAGAGCAGGCCGATCAGGGCGACGATGCCGTAGGTGGCGAGCGCCAGACCCACGGCCTTGCCCAGGCGTCGCATGGCCGACGCCTGCGGGGGTAGGGGGTCGATCGCGTGCAGGAAGACGCCGGTGCCCAAGGCGAGCAGCGCCCAGCCGAGCAGCCACAGCCAGTCCGGCGCCACTGGCCGCACGATCCACCAGGCGAGTGCCAGCATCAGCACGCCGAAGGTGCGTTTCACGCCCGTGAGCCAGGGGCCGGAGCGCGGCAGGAGTTCCCGCGCGCCCATACCCACCGCCACGAGCGGCGCCCCCATGCCCAGCCCCAGCGCGAAGAGCGCCCAGCCGCCGAGCCAGGCGTCTCCCGTGCGGGCGATGTAGAGCATCGCCCCGGCGAGCGGCGCGGCCACGCAGGGGCCGACCACCAGCGCCGAGATCGCTCCCATGAAGGCCACCCCGAGATAGCGCCCGCCCGGCAGCCGCCCGGCGGCGGCATCGAGCCGGGTCTGCCAGGAGGACGGCAGCTGCAGCTCGTAGAGGCCGAACATCGACAAGGAGAGCAGCACGAACACCAGCGCAAAGCCTCCCAGCACCCAGGGCGTCTGCAGGGCGGCCGAGAGCATCGTGCCCGACAGCCCCGCGAGCGCCCCCGCGAGGGCATAGACGGCGGCCATGGCCAGGACGTAGGCGAGCGACAGGCCGAACGCCCGTCCGCGCGAGACGTGTTCCTTGCCTCCGACGATGATGCCCGAGACGATGGGGATCATGGGGAAGGTGCAGGGCGTGAAGGCGAGCAGCAGCCCCAGCCCGAAGAAGGTGGCGAGCATGGGGGCCCAGTGGCGTCCGGCGAGCGCCTGCGCGAGCCGCCCACTCTCATCGGCCGGCAACGCGCTCGCAGGCGGCGCAGCCTCGGAGGTCGCAGCGGGGGACGTCTCCACGGCACCGCGCAGCCGCTGTAGCAAACTCGCGGCAGGAGGGGCGGCGGCCACCTCGAGGTCGGTGACCACCGGCGGAAAGCAGATGCCACCGTCCCAGCAGCCTTGGTAGGTGAGGCGCAGGTGCTGCGGGATTTCGCCTTCGTAGGGAAGGGGGATGGCGACACGGTCGCGGTAAACGTAGACGTCGCCGAGGAATTCGTCCTGCTTGGCTTCCCCCGGGGGCAAGCGCGGAGCGTGCAGCTGCGCTCCGGCAGGGGCCGTGGCGGTGAATTTCAGCTTGTCGCGATAGAGGTAGTACCCCTCGCGGATGGTGAAATCGACGACGATGGAGTTCTCCGCCCCGCGCCAGGCATGCGGGACGAAGGCTTCTTCCGGCGGCACCGGATCGGCGGCGCGCGCGACGAACGGTGCGAAGAGGAAGAGCAGGGTCAGCAGGCAATACGGCAGGCGTGACCGAGAACGAAGACGGTTCATGCGGAATCCTCGGGTGCGGGCAGGGTCTGCGCGGCGACCCACTCCAGATAGGCGGGCAGCCCCGCCGACACTGGGACCGCGACGATCTCCGGGAGTTCATAGGGATGCAGCGCGCGCAGGCGCTCCTGTAGCGCCTGGTAGCGCACCGCGGTGGTCTTCAGAAGCAGCAGGGCTTCCGCGTCTTCATGCACCTTGCCTTGCCAGCGGTAGAGCGAGCGCAGGCCGGGGACGACGTTCACGCAGGCGGCGAGCCGCTCCTCGACCAAGGTGCGGGCGAGCTCGCGCGCCGTGTCGGGGTCGGGGGCCGTGCAATATACGAGCAGGATCGTGTCCATCGCCATCGTTCCTCGTGACGGTTTTCCATTATATCGCCCGGTGTCGCCGGGCTTCCTCGCTATAATGAATACGTTACGAAGGAAAAGATTTCATCATGACGATCCTCTTCGTCCTGCTGCTGCTCGTATTGGCGAGCGCGTTCTTCTCGCTGGCGGAGATCTCGCTCGCCGCCTCGCGCCGGCTGCGCCTCGAGATGTTGGCCAAGGAGGGCAATGCCGCGGCGAAACGGATCCTGCACCTGCAGGACCAGCCGGGTCACTACTTTACGGTGGTACAGATCGGTTTGAATGGCGTCGCCATCCTCGCCGGGGCGGTGGGCGAATCCTCGATCACGCCCTCGCTCGAACCGCTTGCCGCCCTCGTGCTCCCTCCTGAATACGCCGGCTCGGTCGCCTCCTCGATTGCCTTTCTCGCCGTGACGCTGCTCTTCGTCGTGCTCGCCGATCTGGTTCCCAAGCGCCTTGCGCTGCTCGCCCCCGAGCGCATCGCCCTGGTGGTGGCCCCGCCGATGACGCTGCTCATGCGCCTGCTGCACCCCCTGGTGTGGGCGATCGATGCGCTCGCCTCCGCCGTGCTGCGCGTGGCCGGCGCGCCGGAGCGGCGGCGCGAGGAGGTTACCGTCGACGAGATCGTGGCGCTCGCCGATGCGGCCACGCGCGCCGGGACGCTGCTCGCCGAGGAACAGAAACTGGTGACGCGCGTCTTCGAACTCGACGAACGCACCGTGCGCACCGCCATGGTGCCGCGTGACGAAATCGTTTACCTCTTGGTGGGGGAGGCCGAGGAGAGCATCCGCAAGAAACTGCGCAACCATCCGCACGGCAAGTTTCCCGTGTGCGACGGCTCGCTCGACCGGCCCGTGGGCTACGTCGATACGCGTGATCTCTTTCTCTCCATCATCGACGGCGAGAAAGTCTCGCTCACTGCCGAGATGGTGGTACGGGATTTGTTGGTCTTCCCCGATACGCTCACGCTGCTCGAAGCGCTGCAGCGCTTCCGCAGCGCGGGGCAGGATTTCGCGCTCATCGTCAATGAGTACGCCATCGTCGTCGGTCTGCTCACCCTGCGCGACGTGATGGATACGGTGGTTGCCGTCGACCCCGTGGTGGGGCGCGAGGAAATGATCGTGCAGCGCGATGCCGACTCCTGGCTGCTCGATGGGCTCACCCCTATCGCCGAGGTGGCCGAGGTGCTCGGCATCGACGAATTCGAGGGCTCGGAGCACTTCGAGACCATTGCCGGCTTCATGATGTACCACCTACGCAAGGTGCCCAAGCGTACCGATGCGCTCGAATACAAGGGTTATCGTTTCGAGGTGGTCGATATCGACAACTATCGTATCGACCAGCTGCTGGTGACGCGCCTGGCGCCGCCGTCGGAGGCGGCGCCAGCGGCGGAAGGCGCAAGGGCGCCTGCTTCCTGAGTCATTTGCCGATTTGGTCGCCGATGAGACCGCCGATGGCGGCTCCACCGACGGTTCCCAGCACGCCGCCGTCGGAGACCGCCGCCCCGACCACGCCGCCCACGGCGGCTCCGCCCACGGCGGCTTTCTCGCGGGCCGACATGCGATCCCACGTGGCGCAACCACTCAGTACGCCCAAGGCGGTGGCAGTGAGCGCGAGGAAGAAAACCCGTTTCATGTCCACTCCCTTCGTGATTCGAACGTTTCCCTTTTATACCGCAAGCGGCGTTCGGGAGATGTTTCGGAGTGTCAAGCGCTCAAGGCTGCTTGATACGGGTGATCTTCGTGCCCTCGATGTTGATGCCGCCCATCAAGCCTTGCTGGTCGAAGATGAAGGCATAGGCGTCGTCGCGCAAGGTGGTGGTGGAGAGGTTCGCGGCCACGCCGGTATCCACCAAGGTGACGGTTGGGCCGGTGCCCAGCTCCCAGCCTTGGCTTTCCTCGAGGTATTTCAGCGCCTTGTCGTTCATCAAAAAGAGCGCGTAACCGTAGGACTGGGCGCCGAGCTGCAGCCCCCAGGAGGCGGAGACGGAATTGTAGAAGCCGCGCACCTTGCCATCGACGAAGAGCACCCCTTCGCCGTAGCTGCCACCGAAGACGAGCCCTGCCTTGATGATGTTGGGGAACACCAGCACGCCTTTGGCCGATTTGGCGATGGCATCCGCCGCGGGGTTGATCTTGCGCAGCGTGGCGAGTGCTTCGCGGGCGTCGCGGATGAGCTCTTCCTGGTTGGTGGCCGCTTGCGCCGGCGGCAGGATCAGGACGAGGCTCATGGCGATGAGAAGGGCGTAGAGCCAAGGAGTGAGACGTCGGCTGTATTGGATCATCGTTTTTCCCTCCAGGGAATGAACAAAGTGTGCACGCCCCTCAGCTTAGGAC
Organism: Tepidiphilus thermophilus; assembly: GCF_001418245.1. Taxonomy (NCBI): domain Bacteria; kingdom Pseudomonadati; phylum Pseudomonadota; class Hydrogenophilia; order Hydrogenophilales; family Hydrogenophilaceae; genus Tepidiphilus; species Tepidiphilus thermophilus. Next base: position 71,705 of record NZ_LIPU01000004.1, on the reverse strand, counting down.
ATGGAAGAATGGCCTGCCAGAACGAAAACGAGACGAAATGTTGCAGGGTGGCTCCCATGTCCGTGCAAGAAAGATGACATGAGGGGGGCTCGCTTGGGCGGGGGTGGCGTCCAGGGGCAAGTCGGCGTTACACTTACGGCAATTTTCTCTTGACCGGACAGTTCATGCATCTTGCCGATGTCACGTTGTTCTACTCGGAATCGAGCGGAGGCGTTCGGACGTATCTGGAATCGAAGCGGCGCTTTCTTTCCGCGATCGAAGGGGTGCGGCACACCTTGGTGGTTCCTGGGGCCGAAGATCGCTCCGCACCCGGCTGCGAGACGATCTCGGCCTGGCCCATTCCTTTTTCCACCGGCTATCGCTTCCCCTTGCGTCCCGGACCGTGGGAAGAGCGGCTCGTGGCGCTTTCGCCCGACGTGATCGAGGCGGGAGACCCTTACGTTCCCGCCTGGGCGGCGCTGTCGGCCGGCGAGCGGCTGGGGGTGCCGGTGATCGGTTTCTACCATTCGGATTTGCCACGCCTCGTCGAGCGGCGCTTCGGCCGCGCCTGGGGTTTGGCGGCGGCCGCCTACGTGCGCAAGCTCTACCGGCGTTTCGACCGGGTGCTCACGCCCAGCCGCACCATGGTGGAACATCTGGCGGCGCTCGGCGTGGAGGGGGCGATCGCCCAGCCCTTGGGGGTGGATACGCAGATTTTTTCGCCGGCGCGGCGCGATCCCGCTCTGCGTGCCGAACTGGGCATTCCCCAGGCGCGCTGCCTCATGGTCTTCGCCGGCCGTGGTGCGCGCGAGAAGAATCTCGACGTGCTGCTCGCGGCGACGCGGCTCTTGGGCGAGGACTTCCACCTGCTGCTCGTGGGCAGCGCCATGCCGCACCGGGTACCGGAAAACGTGACCGTGGTCGATCGCTTCGTCGGCCGTGAGGACGTCGCCCGCATCCTCGCCAGCGCCGATCTGCTGGTGCACGCCGGCAATCAGGAGACTTTCGGTCTGGTGGTGCTCGAGGCGATGGCAAGCGGCATCCCCGTGGTCGGCGTAGCCGGCGGGGCCGTATCCGAACTGGTGCCGCCCGAGGCTGGCCGGATCGCGCCGAGCCTGGATGCGACGGTCTTTGCACAGACGGTACGCGACTTCGTGCGCGAAGTCGATCTTGAAGAGGCCGGGCGGCAGGCGCGCGCCTGGGTGGAACGCCGCTACGCCTGGCCGGCGGTGCTTCCCGGACTGCTGGAGCATTACCGCGCCTTGTGCGGGGTGCCTGCATTGCTGCCGGTGCCGGTGGATGCAGAAGTGGCCGATGCCTGGCAGGGGGGGCGATGAAGGCGCTCTTTTCCGTGGTGCTGCACGACGTGGCCCCGGCCACCTGGCCGCTTTATGCCGACTTTGCCGCGCGCGCAGCGGCGCTGGGCGTGCCATTGACGCTCTTGGTGGTACCCGACTACCACGGGCAAGGGACGTTCGACCGCGATCCCCGTTTTTGCGCGGCGATCGAGCGGGAACTGGCCCGCGGCGGCGAGGCGGTGCTGCACGGCTATTTCCACGCCGACGAGTTGCCCTGCCGTGGTCTGGCCGATTTCGTGCGCCGCCGCATCCTTACCCACGAGGGGGAATTCGCGGCGATCTCCGAATCAGAGGCCCAGGCACGGCTCGAACGGGGACTCGCGCTCTTCTCGTGCCTGGGCTGGCCGGTGGAGGGCTTCGTCGCGCCGGGTTGGCTCTTGGGCGAAGGCGCCTGGCGCGCGCTCGCGGGCTTTCCCCTGCGCTACACCAGCTCGCCGCGGCGGGTGTATGGGCGCGCGGGCGAGGGGTGGTGTCCGATCGATGCGCCGAGCCTCGTGTGGAGCGCCCGCAGCGGCTGGCGGCGGCTTGCCTCGCAGGCGGTCAATGAGCGCTGGCTGAGGCGCAGCGCGAACCGTTCCTGGCTGCGACTGGGGCTGCATCCGGTGGATATGCGCCACGAGCGCTCGCGCCGTTTCTGGGAGCGGGCGATGCGCGCGCTGCTGGCCGAACGCACGCCGTGCACCAAGGGCGAGGCGCTGCGGCGCTTGGCGCCGCTACAGCAGGGCGGCGACGGCGGCGTACTCGTCGCGCAGCAGCCGCAGGCAGCGGGCCACGCCGTGGGCGCCCTCTAGGGCAAGCGCTGCCACGTAGGGGCGGCCGACGAGCACGGCCGATGCGCCCTGCGCCAGGGCTTTGGCGACGTCGCTGCCGCGGCGCACGCCGCCATCGAAAAGCACGGTCATCTTTTCTCCCACGGCCCGTGCGATCGGTTCGAGCTGGGTGAGACTCGCCGGGGCGGCATCGAAAGTTCGTCCGCCGTGGTTGGAGACGACGAGGCCGTCGTAACCCAGCCGCGCCAATGCCTCGGCGTCTGCTTCGTGCAATACGCCTTTGGCCAGGAGGGGCTGCCGCAGGCGATCGCGCAGCCAGGCGAGATCGTCATGCGTCGGAGCGAGGGCGAGGAGGGCCGCCAGGTCGTGCGTGCGCTGCGTCGGCGCCTGCGCTTCGAGGTTGGCCGGTACCGCCTGAGGCGGCAAGCGGAAACCGCTACGCCACAGCCGCCAGCGCAAGCCTCCGATGGGCGCATCCAGGGTGATCATCCAGGCTTCGGGGCGCAGCGCCGCGGCGCGCTCGATGAGCCGCTCGGTGGCGGCGCGATCGCCCTGCCAGTAGATCTGGAACCACAGCGCTTCGTCTTCGGCGAGCTGGCGCAGTTGCGGCCAGGGGGTGCTCGCCAGGCTGGAGACGATGGGCGTGACGCCTTGCGCCAGCGCGGCGAGGACGCTCGCCGCTTCGCCGTCGGGATGGAAGAGGCGCTGATGGGCGATCGGCGCGAGCAGCAGCGGCGAGGCGTGGCGCCGGCCGAACAGGGTCGGACCGTTTGGCGGGGCGGGAGGCGTTTCGCGCACGAAACGGGGGATGAGGGTGGCGGCGTCCAGCGCCTCGCGGTTGCGCCGCGCCGCCAGTTCGGCTTCGGCCCCGCCGAAGAGGTAGGCGGCGACGTCCGGCGCCAGCCGCCGTTGCGCGAGCTCGAGGTAGTCTTCGGCGCATACGGGCGCAGGAGTGTCGGACACGGCTAGACGCTCCAGCGTCGCAGAAGGTTGTGGTAGAGCGTGGAGAAGCGCGCGGCGAGCGCGCCCTCCCCGTGTTCGCTGCGCAGCGTCAGGGTGGCCATGTCGAGTTCGAAGAGCAGGCGTCGTTCGACCGGGTCGGGCACCAGGCTCTGGAACCACATGAAGGAGGCGAGCCGCTCGCCCCGGGTGACTGGCGTGACCTCGTGCAGCGAACTGGCGGGGTAGATGACGATGGAACCGGCCTTGCCCTTGACGCGCTGTGTGCCGAAGAGGTCGTGGATCACGAGCTCGCCGCCGTCGTATTCTTCCGGGGCGCTGAAAAAGAGGGTGGCCGAGACGTCGGTACGCAGTTTGCGCTCGCCCACCAGCCGGATGGCGGCATCGACGTGCGGCCCGTAGTGCTCACCCTCGCCGATGGCGCGGTAGCGGTTGAACTGCGGCGGAAAGATGTCGCGCGGCAGCACGGCGGAAAAGACGAGTGGCTCGCGCTCGAGCGCCTGCAGCACCAGGCGGCGCAGCGGCGCGAGAGTGGGGCAGTCTTCGGCGATCTGCAGGTTGTTCTTGACTTCGCGCGCGAGTGGTCCGGCGCTGCTGCGGCCATCGATCCAGCGCGCCTGCGCGAGCAGTGTCCGGGCGTGTTCGACTTCCGCGGCGGAGAGAACTTCGTCGATCGTCAGGAGCATGGTGTCTTCCGTTGAGGGCGGGGCCAGGAGCCCCGCCGAAAGCTCAGAACTTGAACTCGGCCGTGAGGATCACCGCCCGGTCGGTGCCGGGGACGACGAAGCCGCCGTTGTCGTAGATGGCATCATAATAGACCTTGTCGAAAAGGTTGCGCACGTTCATGCGTACCGTGTAGGAGGGCTGTTCATAGGCGAGCATGGCGTCCCAGCGGGTGTAGGAGGGGGCGACGTTGGGCGAGAACTTGCCGTTTACGAAGGGTCCGTTGGCGGCCATGGGGTTATAGCCATAGCGCTCGCCTTTGGTCTCGGCGCCCAGGCCGGCTTTCCAGCCTGGCATGAAGCGGTAGGTGGTCCACAGGTTGAAGGTGTAGTCTGGCGTGTTGCGCGGCTGCTGCCCCTTGAGGCGCGGGTCGGCGCCGGGGGCCACTTTGAGGATTTCGGCGTCCATCAGGGCCAGGCCGGCGAAGACTTCCCAGCGCTCGGTGATGCGGCCGGCGGCTTCGAGCTCCAGCCCGTCGGTGCGGCGCTTGCGGGTGAGGATGGCGCCGGTGGTCTCGAGATCGGTGTTGCGCTCCCAATCCTTGGTGGCGCGAAAGAGCGCGGCGCGCAGCGAGAGATCGCCTTCGAAGAGCATCCACTTGGCCCCGAGCTCGACCACGTCGCTGCGCTCGGCCGGATATTCGCCGCCGGAGAGCTGGTAGAGGTCGGCGGTGGGGCTGAAGCTGTCGGACCACGAGAGATAGTAGTGCTGGTTGGCGGTGGGCAGCCACGACAGGCCCGCCCGGTAGCTGTTCTCGCCGTAGTCGAGGCTGGGGGAATTGACGTTGCTGTAGTCGGCGGAGAGCTCGTCGCGGCGTGCGCCCAGGGTGAGTTTCCAGCCGGGCAGGAATTCGATGGTGTCCTGGGCGAGCAGCGCGTAGCTGTCGCCGGTGAAATCGGTGGCGCTCGCCTTGGGATCCTCGATGCCGGGGCGATAGAAGGCCGGCGCCCCCGGGGCGGCGAGATTGCGCAGCGAGCGGCGGTGGCTGTCTTCGTTGAGGTATTCGAAGCCGGCGAGCAGCTCGTGGCGCATGCCGGCGAGCGTGAGGGCATGGGTGAGGTCGGATTGCAGCGCCACGGTCCGATAGTCGGTGTTGCGCGTTTTCGCGCTGCCGCTCGAGCCGTCGGCCGAGGGCGCGGCTCTGCCTGAAGGGGCGAGCGCCCAGTAGCTGCGGTCGTAGTCGGCAAAGCGCAGCACGGTGCGCCACTCGGTCCCGGGCTGGAAGCGGTGGGTGTAGGTGGCGGTGGCGATGTGCGTGTCGGAGTCATCGAACGTGTCGTCGGTGCCCCAGAAGGCGGAAGTGCCGTAGCGTTTGAGCGGCCGCTTGGTCGTGGAGTCGAAGGGCACGCCGTAGTCGGGATTGTCGCGGGTCTGCAGATAGTAGTAGTTGAGCTGTACTTCGTCGCGCGTGCCCATGCCGTGGACGAAACTCAGGGCCGCGCCCTGGCGGTCGATCTCGGGTTCGGCGCCGTTGGCGGGGTTCTCACGCCAGCTCTCCTCGGTGCGCTTCATGAGGTTCACGCGCAGCGCCGAGTTCTCTCCCAGGGTTTTGTTGAGATCGGCCGTGCCCTCGCGATAGTCTTCACTGCCAAAGGAGCCGGTGAGCTTGTATTTGTCGGCGGGTAGAGGCGCCTTGCTTACCTGGTTGATGATCCCGCCTGCCTGGCCGCGGCCGTAGAGCATGGCCGCCGAGCCGCGCAGCACTTCCACGCTTTCGAGGTTGAAGGTCTCGCGGTTGTATTGGGCGGTGTCGCGGATGCCGTCGAGGTACATGTCGCCGAAGGTGTAGAAGCCGCGCAGCATCATGTTGTCGCCGGAGCGGCCCCCCTCGGCGGCGTTGAAGGTGAGCCCCGAGACGTTGCGCAGGGCTTCGCGCAAGGAGCCTACCTGCTGGTCTTCGAGCAGGTCCTGGGTGAGGATGGTGATCGCCTGCGGGATCTCGTGCGGGTCCTGCAGCGTCTTGCCCACGCGGGTGGTGTGCTTGAGGTAGCCCTGCGTTGCGGTAGGGGCCTCATCGGTGACGGTGACGGTGGGCAGCACCTGGGCGTCGGCAGCGCCCGTCTCGGCGCTTTGCGCGAGCGCCGGCTGCGCCGCGCCCAGGCCGATCAGCATCGCTGCGCCCAGCGGCAGCACCTTGGGGCGAAGAGGCGCGGCGTTTTCCGCTCGCGGCTGGGGTTCGTGCGGAGGGACGGTCGACATCGAAAAAACTCCTTGGGGTTGGGGAAAAGCGTCGTTTTTCAGGGAGCGGGTTCGCCGGGCAGCGTCACGAAGGCGATCTTCGCCAGGCCGTGGCGCGAGGCGGCGGCCATCAGGCGGGCGAGCGCCTCGTAGGGGGTGGCACGGTCGGCCTGCAGCTCCAGGGTGGTTTGGGGTGTGAGCTCGGCGAGGCGCGCTTCTAGAGCCGTCCAGTCGATCGCCTCGTCGTTCCAGTGCAGGGTCTGGCCGTCGGCGGCGAGCCGCAGGCGCAGGCGCTCCTCGTCGCGTTTCGTGTCGGGGGCGCTGCTCGCCTGGGGAAGGTCGACTTTCACCGCGTGGGTCATCAAGGGCGCGGTGACGATGAAGATGATGAGCAGCACCAGCATCACGTCGATGAAGGGCACCATGTTGATCTCGTTGATCGGTTCGGTGTCGCCGGTGCTGTCGAGTCGGGCGAAGGCCATGGGGGTTCTCCGTCAGGAGGCGGTCTTGCGGGCGGGGCGGGGGGCATCGGCATCGAGCGCGACGACGGCGGGCTCGGGCCGGGTCGCTGGGCGCTTGATGCCGGTGACGAGGAAGGTGTAGACGTCGTAGGCGAAGGCTTCCAGCTCCTGCGCGCGGCGACGCTGGATGCGGCTGAAGGCGTTGTAGGCGATCGCGGCCGGAATCGCGGTGGCCAGACCGAATCCGGTCATCACCAGGGCTTCGCCGATGGGGCCGGCCACCTTGTCGAGCGAGGCGCTGCCGCTGGCGGCGATCGCCTGCAGGGCGTGATAGATGCCCCAGACGGTGCCGAAGAGCCCGATGAAGGGGGCGCTGGAAGCGGTGGTGCCGAGCAGCGTCATGCCGGCCTCGTCGCGGGCGCGGGCTTCGTCGATGGCGCGGCGCAGCGCCCGGGTGAGGAGCTCCTGAGGCTCGCCGCGCTCCCCGAGCGGCCCGGGGCGCGCCGCGGCGTTTTCGCCGGCCCGCTCGAGGCGTTCGAGCACCTCGAGGCCGTGATGCACGAGGTGCGAGGCCGGGTCGATCGCGCCGTGTTCCCGCAGGTCGCGCGCAATCTCGGCCAGGTCGCCCGCGTTCCAGAATCGGCGCAGAAACTGGGCGGCGCGCCGCGACAGGCGCAGATGCAGCGCCGTCTTGGCAAGGATCACGGCCCAGCTCAGCACGGAGAGCAGCGCGAGCAGCAAGAAGATGAAGCGGCTCACGCCGTCGCCTTGGGCGAAGAAATGCAGTAGGGATTCGTTCATGGGTGAGGCTCCGCAAGGGTCAGGATGAAGAAAGGGAGAAAGCGATGGGGACGAGCACGGTGGCTTCGACCGGGGTGTCGCCGCGGCGCGCGGGGACGAATCTCCAGCGCTCGACGGCCTCGCGCGCGGCCCGGTCGAGCCGGTGGTAGCCGGAAGAGCGCTCCAGTTCGACGCGGCGTGGCGACCCGTCGGCGCCGACCAGTACGCGCAGGATCACTTTGCCCTGCTCGCCGAGCTGGCGCGATACCGGGGGGTAGGAGGGGCGCGGATTGGCGAGATAGGCGGCGTCGAAGCGCGGTTCGGTGAAGGGCGCGGCTTCCGTGCTTCCAGTATTGCCGCGCACGGGGGCGGCCGGTGCCGTGTCCGCAGGGGGTGCAGGGTCGCCTCCGGCCTCGTTTGCCGCGACGGACGAGGTTGCGGCCGCAGTCACCGCTTGCGTCGGCGGCGGGCTGGATCTGGCAGGAGTACGGGGCTTGGCCGTCGTGCGTGCGGGGGCTTTCGCCTTGGGCGGGGTCGGCGAGGGCCCGGTGGCCGGCGCAGGTTCGACGGCGGGGGCCGCCGTTGCCGCAGGAGCGGGATCCGGTGCCGGAACGACCCAGGCGATCGTCATGCTCGGGGCGACAGGAGGCGTCTGCACTTCAGGCAGGGCGCGTGCCCCGGCGTAGAGGACCGCGCCGTGCAGCGAGAGGGCGGCGAGGATCGCCCAGGGCGGAAGGACGCGGCGAGGTTCTTGGGTCATGGCTCGGTTCGTGAGACGTTTCTTTGCAAATGATATAGTAAACGATAATCAGTATCAAGTGCAAAAAAGCTATCTCGCGTGTGAGGGGATCCGCGGGCGCTCGCCGTTACATTCGCGTTACGTTTTTGACAAACCCTTGCAAGACTTCGCCGGCACAATGCAGCCGTCGCGTGGAGGGAGACGGCCCCGCCGAAAAAAGAAAACGACGGCGGGGCACACGCTCATCGGATTGGAGGAGGGTTGGCATGGCCGAGGGCACGAAACCGCATGCCCCTGCGATCATTCCGGGTCTGGAGACTTTTCCGCGCCTGCTGCGGCATCACGCCCGCGTACGCGCCGACCGGCCGGCGATCCGCGAGAAGGAATACGGCATCTGGCAAACCTACACCTGGGGCGAGTGCTACGCCCAGGTGCGCGCGCTCGCCTGCGGGCTGGCCGAGGCGGGATTCCGGCGTGGCGATCGCCTGGCCATCGTCGGCGACAACCGGCCACGCCTCTACCTGGCGGTGGCCGCGGCGCAATGTCTGGGGGGCATCCCGGTGCTGCTCTACCAAGATGCGATCGCCGAGGAGATGGCCTACGTGCTGCAGGACGCCGAGGTCAAGATGGCGGTGGTGGAGGATCAGGAGCAGGTCGACAAGCTCCTCGAGATCCTCGACCGCCTGCCCTCGCTCGAGCGCATCTTCTACGACGATCCGCGTGGCATGCGCCATTACACCCAGCCGCTGCTGCAGGGACTGGACGAGCTCCTGGAGGCCGGGCGCATCCACGACCGCAACCAGCCCGATTTCGTCGACGAGGAGATCGAGAAAGGGGAGAGCGACGACGTCTCGGTGATGCTCTACACGTCGGGCACTACTGGCAAGCCCAAGGGGGTGTGCCAGACGCATCGGGCGTTCCTCTTCGCCGGCATGGGCGGGGTGCAGTTCGACCACCTCACCGACCGCGAGGAAGTGCTCTCCTACCTGCCGATGGCCTGGGTGGGGGACCATCTTTTCTCTTATGCCCAGGCTTACGCGGCAGGCTTCACCATCAATTGCCCCGAGTCGAGCGAGACGGTGATGACCGATCTGCGCGAAATCGGTCCCACGTACTACTTCGCCCCGCCGCGCGTGTTCGAGAACCTGCGCACGCAGGTGTGGATCCGCATGGAGGATGCCGGGCGTTTGAAGCAGGCGATGTTCCGCCATTTCATGAAGGTGGCCGAGCGCTGCGGCATCCAGATCCTCGAAGGCAGGCCGGTGCCGCTGCTGCAGCGCCTGCACTACGCCTTGGGCGAGATCCTGGTCTATGGGCCGCTGCGCAACGTGCTCGGCCTGTCGCGCCTGCGCGTGGCCTATACGGCCGGGGCGGCGATCGGGCCGGATCTCTTCCGTTTCTACCGCTCGATCGGCATCAACCTCAAGCAGCTCTACGGTCAGACGGAGACCTGCGCCTACGTCTGCCTGCAACCCGACGGCGAGGTCAAGCTCGACTCGGTGGGCAAGCCCGCCCCTGGGGTGGAGGTGAAAATCGCCGACAACGGCGAGATCCGCGTGCGCGGTCCGATGCTGCTCAAGGCCTACTACAAGCGGCCGCAGGATACGGCCGAGGCCTTCGACGAAGAAGGCTACTTCATGACCGGGGATGCGGGCTTCTTCGACGAGGATGGGCACCTCAAGATCATCGACCGGGCCAAGGACGTGGGAAGGCTCAAGGACGGCTCGATATTCGCGCCCAACTACATCGAGAACAAGCTCAAGTTCTTCCCCCTCATCAAGGAGGCGGTGGCCTTCGGGCACGATCGCCCTTACGTGACCGCCTTCATCAACATCGACCTGGAGGCGGTGGGCAACTGGGCCGAGCGCCGGGGGCTCGCCTATTCGGGCTACACCGATCTGGCGCAGCAGCCGGCCGTCTACGATCTCATCCAGCAGTGCGTGGAGCAGGTCAATGAGGACCTGAGCCACGATCCGCAGATGGGCGGCTCGCAGATCCGGCGTTTCCTCATCCTGCACAAGGAGCTCGACGCCGACGACGAGGAGCTCACCCGCACGCGCAAGGTGCGCCGGCGCTTCATCGCCGAGAAGTACGCCGTGCTGGTCGAGGCGCTCTACGCCGGCAAGGACAGCCAGTACATCGAGACGGCGGTCAAGTACGAGGACGGGCGCGCCGGCAAGATCGCCGCCGAGGTGCGCATCCGCGACGCGAAGGTCTTTCCGCCCTCGCCGCGCCCGCAAGGCTGAAGGAGGAGGAAATGGCGCGAGTCATCGGCGACGTGATCCTCGATCTGCAGAACATTTCGCTGTCGTTCGGCGGGGTCAAGGCGCTCACCAACATCAGTTTCGACGTGCGCGAGGGCGAGATCCGCGCCATCATCGGCCCCAACGGCGCGGGCAAGAGCTCCATGCTCAACGTTATCAACGGGGTGTATCACCCGCAGCAGGGGCGCATCGTCTTCCGTGGCCAGGAGCGGCGGCGAATGAACCCGCACGAGGCGGCGGCGCAGGGCATCGCCCGCACCTTTCAGAACATCGCGCTCTTCAAGGGCATGACGGTGCTCGACAACATCATGACCGGTCGCAACCTCATGATGCGGCGAAATTTCCTGTGGAATGCGCTCTACTGGGGGCCGAGCCGGCGCGAGGAGATCGCGCATCGCAAGCGCGTCGAGGAGATCATCGATTTCCTCGAGATCCAGAACATCCGCAAGACGCCGGTGGGGCGCCTGCCCTACGGCCTGCAAAAGCGGGTGGAGCTCGCCCGGGCGCTGGCGGCCGAGCCGTCGCTGCTGCTGCTCGACGAGCCCATGGCCGGCATGAACGTGGAGGAGAAGCAGGACATGTGCCGCTTCATCCTCGACGTGAACGAGCAGTTGGGCACCACCATCGTGCTCATCGAGCACGACATGGGGGTGGTGATGGACATCTCCGACCGGGTGGTGGTGCTCGATTACGGCCGCAAGATCGGCGACGGGCCGCCCGATGAGGTGCGCAACGATCCGGTCGTGATCGAAGCCTATCTCGGCGCCGGGCATTGAGGAGGAGCGGACGATGGGATTCTTTCTGGAAGTGCTGATCGGCGGTCTGCTGGCCGGCATGCTCTATGCCCTGGTGGCGCTGGGATTCGTGCTCATCTTCAAGGCGTCCGGCGTGCTCAATTTCGCCCAGGGGGCGATGGTCTTCTTCGCCGCGCTCACGTTCGTGGGGCTCACCGAGCGTCTGCCGGCCTGGCTGGGGCTTTCGCCCGAGTGGGCGGGGCTTTTCTGGGTGGCGTTGGTGCTCACCGCCGTCGTCATGGTGCTGCTCGCCTGGCTGGTGGAGCGCTTCATGCTGCGCAAGCTCGTCAATCAGCCGGCGATCACCCTCTTCATGGCCACCATCGGGCTGAGCTATCTGATCGAGGGGGTGGCGCAAGGCATGTGGGGGGCGGTGGTGCGTGGGCTGGATCTGGGCATCGCCGACGAGCCGGTGATGGGGCTGCTCGAGCGCTACAACCTCATGATCTCCAAGTTCGATCTCGTCGCGGCCACGGTGGCCGGGGTGCTGGTGGCGGTGCTCGCGCTCTTCTTCCAATATACCAAGGTGGGGCGGGCGCTGCGGGCGGTGGCCGACGATCACCAGGCGGCGCTGTCGATCGGCATTCCGCTGCAGCGCATCTGGGTGATCGTGTGGGCGGTGGCCGGGTTCGTGGCCATCGTGGCCGGGCTGGTGTGGGGCTCGCGCAACGGCGTGCAGTTCGCGCTCACCTATACGGCGCTCAAGGCGCTGCCGGTGCTGATCCTCGGCGGGCTCACTTCGGTGCCCGGCGCCATCGTCGGCGGGCTCATCATCGGGGCGAGCGAGAAACTGGCCGAAGTGTATCTCGGGCCTTTCGTGGGCGGGGGGATCGATTCGTGGTTTCCCTACGTGTTGGCGCTCGTCTTCCTGCTGATCCGGCCCGAGGGGCTCTTCGGCGAAAAACACATCGACCGCGTCTGACGGTATCGGGAGGAACGTGAGATGATCTATCGCGAGGCGGGACAGTTCAAGGCGAGCTACGAGGAAGATCAGCAGATTTTCCCCATCAAGCAGGACCGCATCGTCATGGCGGCGCTCGTGGCTGCGGCGTTCTTCGTCGCGCCCTTCGTGGCGAGCGAATACTGGCTGCAGGCGGTGCTCACGCCGGTACTGGTGTTCGCCCTCGCTGCCCTGGGGCTCAACATCCTCACCGGTTACGCCGGGCAGCTGTCGCTGGGCACGGGGGCCTTCATGGCCGTGGGGGCGTACGCCACTTACAATTTCTTGCTGCGCCTCGACGGGCTGCCTTTCCTGGTGGGACTCGTCCTCGGCGGGCTGAGCGCGGCGGCCGTGGGGGTCGTCTTCGGCCTGCCTTCGCTGCGCATCAAGGGTTTCTACCTCGCCATGGCTACGCTGGCGGCGCAGTTCTTCATCGTCTGGGCGCTCGCCAAGTTTCCCTGGTTCTCCAACTATTCTTCCTCCGGCATCATCACCGCGCAGCGCATCGAGATCTTCGGCTTCGCTTTCGATACGCCGGCGCGCAAGTATCTGCTCACGCTCGCCATCGTCTCGCTGCTCGCCCTGGTGGCGAAGAATCTCGCGCGCACCAACACGGGCCGCTCGTGGATGGCGGTGCGCGACATGGACGTGGCGGCCGAGGTGATCGGCATTCCGCTCATGAAGACCAAGCTGCTCGCCTTCGCCGTCTCTTCCTTTTACTGCGGCATCGCCGGCGGGCTCTACGCCTATACCTACCTCGGCACGGTGGAGCCCGATGGCTTCGGGCTGGATCTTTCCTTCAAGATCCTCTTCATGATCATCATCGGTGGGATGGGTTCGGTGCTGGGGGCTTTTCTCGGCGCGGCCTTCATCCTCTTGCTGCCCGTCGGGCTCAACGTGCTGATGCACACTTCGGTCGGGGCGCTCGTCCCGGCCACGCTTGCCTCGAACCTGGAGTTGATCGTGTTCGGCGTGCTCATCATCTTCTTCCTGATCGTCGAGCCGCACGGCCTCACCCGTCTGTGGCAGATCGGCAAGGAGAAACTGCGCCTGTGGCCTTTCCCGCACTGAGCGGAGGCGGTCGACGGCGAGGGCGTTTCACCACACCAAGAGGAGGCATGGCGATGAAACTGAAGAAAGCATGGCTGACGGCGGTGGCGGCGGCCACCGTCTGGGGCGCGGCCGGTCTGGGTGCGGCGCAGGCGGCGGAACAGTACCTCGGCCTGCCGAGCTATCGCGTCGGGCCGTACGCGGCCGGCGGCACGGGGGTGTTCGGCGGCTGGATCGACTACATGAAGCTCATCAACGAGCGCGAGGGCGGGGTCAATGGCGTAAAGCTCGTGTGGCAGGAGTGCGAGACGGAATACAACAACGCGCGCGGCGTGGAGTGCTACGAGCGGCTGAAGAAACAGGGGGACCAGCAGAACGTGCTCTTCGCCCCGGTCTCCACCGGCATCACCTTTGGCGTGTTCGAGCGCGTGCCGCAGGACAAGATCCCGCTGCTGTCGATCGGCATCGGCCGCTCGGACACCGCCGACGGGCGCGTCTTCCCCTGGGTCTTCCCCATGATCGCCACTTACTGGTCGCAGGCCTCGGCCATCGTCGGCTACCTCGGCCAGCGCGAGGGCGGCATGGACAAGCTCAAGGGCAAGAAGATCGCCGTGCTCTATCTCGACTTCGCCCCGGGCAAGGAGCCTTTCCCCGTGCTCGACCGCTTGGCGCAGAAGTGGGGTTTCACCACCGAGAAGATCGCCGTGGCCATGCCCGGCAACGAGCAGCAGGCGCAGTGGCTGCAGATCCGGCAGATGCGGCCGGATTACGTGATTCTGCTCACCTATGGCGTGTCGAACCCGACGGCCCTGAAGACTGCGGCGCGCACGGGTTTCCCGGCCGAGCGGATCGTGGGCTGGTGGTGGTCCGGGGCCGAGGAGGACGTCGTGCCGGCGGGCGATGCCGCCAAGGGCTTCGTGGCCGGGGCGTTCAACCCGGCGGGCACCGACTTCGCCGTCATCCAGGACATCCAGAAGCTCGTCTATGCCAAAGGCCAGGGCGATATGCAGGATCCCAAGCGCGTCGGCAGCACCTATTACAACCGCGGCGTGGGCCACGGCATCATCTACGTGGAAGCGCTGCGGCTTGCGCAAGAGAAATTCGGCAAGGGCAAACCAGTCACCGGTGAGCAGATGCGCTGGGCGCTGGAGAACCTCAAGCTCGACGAGAAGCGGCTGGAGGCGATCGGCGCCAAGGGCCTGATGCCGGCGCTGGCGCTGTCGTGCGCCGACCACGAGGGCTCGGGGCGGGTGCGCTTCCAGCAGTGGGACGGCACGAAGTGGGTGTCGGTCTCCGACTGGATCGAACCGGACCGCGAGCTGGTGCGCTCGCTGGTGGAAGAGTCGGCGGCGGCCTACGCCAAGGAAAAAGGCATCACGCCGCGTGATTGCAGCAAGGAGCAGTGAGGCATTGGCGGCGGTCCTCGACGGGCCGCCGCGCTTGGGGACAGGAGAGCCAAGGATGAGGGCTGGGCATGAATGCTGAAGCGCTTCGCGGGGCCGCCGGCGGCGAACCCTATCTCGTCGTCAACAACGTCGAGGTGATCTACGACCACGTGATCCTGGTGCTCAAGGGCGTCTCGCTCGAAGTGCCGCGCGGCGGCGTCGTCGCCCTGCTCGGCGCGAACGGGGCGGGCAAATCGACCACGCTCAAGGCCATCTCCAACCTGCTGCGCGCCGAGCGCGGCGAGGTGACCAAAGGCTCGATCAGCTTCAAGGGGGAACGCGTGGATGATCTCACGCCCAACGAGCTGGTGCGCCGGGGTGTCATCCAGGTGATGGAGGGGCGGCACTGTTTCGAGCACCTCACCATCGAGGAAAATCTTCTCACCGGGGCCTACACGCGCAGGCTCTCGCGCGCCCAGCTCGGCCAGGCGCTCGAGCGCGTCTATCACTACTTCCCCCGGCTCAAGGAGCGGCGCAAGTCGCAGGCCGGCTACACCTCGGGCGGCGAGCAGCAGATGTGCGCCATCGGCCGGGCGCTCATGGCCGCGCCCGAGATGATCCTGCTCGACGAACCTTCCATGGGCCTGGCGCCGCAGGTGGTCGAAGAGATTTTCGAAATCGTGCATGAGCTCAACGCCAAGGAAAACGTGAGCTTTCTGCTCGCCGAGCAGAACACCATGGTGGCGCTGCGCTACGCCAATTTCGGCTACATCCTGGAAAATGGCCGCGTGGTGATGGAGGGCGACGCCCAGGAACTGCGCGAGAACGAGGACGTGAAGGAGTTCTACCTCGGTCTGTCGTCGCAGGGGCGCAAGAGCTTTCGCGAAGTGAAACATTATCGTCGGCGCAAGCGCTGGCTGTCTTGACGGAGAGAACACATGACCCAGGGGACGACTCGGGCGGCGCGGCGCCGCTACTACGACGAGCGCGAGACCTGGCCGCAGGAGCGGCGCGAAGCCGATCTCTTTGCCCGCTTGCCGGCGCAGATCGCGCATGCCAAGGCGCATGCGCCGGCCTACGCCAGATTGCTCGCCGACATCGATCCAAGTGAGATCACTTCGCGCGCGGCGCTCGCCCGGCTGCCGGTGGTGCGCAAGTCGGAATTGCTGGAACTGCAACAGCGCGAGCGGCCGTTCGGCGGTTTCGCCGCTGTCGGGTGGGGGCGGGAGGTGCTGCGCGTATTCGCTTCCCCCGGCCCGATCTACGAGCCCGAGGGCAACCGGCCGGATCATTACCGCGTGGCGCGTGCCCTCTTCGCCGCCGGTTTCGGCGAAGGAGACCTGGTGCAGAACACTTTCTCCTATCACATGACGCCAGCGGGCAGCATGATGGAGACCGGTGCGCATGCGCTCGGCTGCACCGTCTTTCCGGCCGGAGTCGGGCAGACCGAACTGCAGGTACAGGCGATCGCCGATTTGAAACCGAATGCCTACACCGGTACACCTTCCTTCCTGCGCATCCTGATCCACAAGTGCCGTGAGGCAGGCGTGGCGCTTTCCCTGCGCAAGGCTTTCGTTTCTGGCGAAGCGTTCCCTCCGGCACTGCAGCGCGAAGTGGCCGAAGCCGGCATCGACGCCTATCAGGGCTACGCCACCGCGGATCTGGGCCTCGTCGCCTACGAGACCGAGGCGCGCGAGGGGCTGGTACTCGACGAGGACGTGATCGTCGAGATCGTGCGCCCGGGCGGGAGCGAACCGGTGCCCGAGGGTGAGGTGGGGGAGGTGGTGGTCACTACCTTCAATCCGGTCTATCCCCTGATCCGCTTCGGCACGGGGGATCTCTCGGCCGTCTTGCCCGGCATCTCGCCCTGCGGGCGCACCAACACGCGCATCCGCGGCTGGCTCGGACGGGCGGATCAGACGACCAAGGTCAAAGGGATGTTCGTGCATCCCTCGCAGGTGCTGGCGGTGGCTTCGCGCCACCCTGAAGTGCGGCGCGCCCGGTTGGTGGTCGAGAATCCGAATCTCTCCGACGTCATGATTCTCGAGTGCGAAGTGGCGCAGGGGGACAACGATCTGCGTCAGGCGATCGAGACGAGCTTGCGCGAGATCACCAAGCTGCGCGGCGAGGTGCGTTTCGTGCCGCCAGGCAGCCTGCCGAACGACGGCAAGGTGATCGATGATCGGAGGAAATATGACTGAGATGACTGAGCCCATGCCTCTGCTTGCGGGCATGACGGTGCTCGATCTCTCGCTGCTGCTGCCGGGGCCGATGGCCGGTTGGCATCTGGCCGAACTCGGTGCGCGCGTGATCAAGGTCGAGCCGCCCCAGGGCGACGACGCCGCGCGGTTGGGGATACGGCGGAAGGGGGAGGAGGAGTCATTCTTCTATCGCCGCATCAATGGACGCAAGGAAATTCACCGCATCGATCTCAAGAGCGAAGAGGGGCGGGCGTGGTTCGCGGCGCGTCTGCGCGAGGCCGATGCGGTGATCGAAGGATTCCGCCCCGGGGTGCTCGAGCGGCTCGGCTTGGGGTTCGACGCCATGCGTTCGATCAATCCGCGCATCGTGCTGGTGTCCATTTCCGGCTACGGCCAGGACGGGCCGATGGCACAGGCGGCAGGGCATGACATCAACTATCTCTCGCTCGCCGGCGTGCTGGATCAGACCGGAACGGCCGGTGGACCGCCCGCGCAGTGCAACCTGCAGATCGCCGACTTGCTGGGCGGGGCGCTGCACGCGGCGCTGTCCGTGGTGGCCGCCGTGCATGCGGCGCGCCGCGACGGGGTCGGCGCGCACGTCGACCTCTCCATGACCGAGGCTTCTTGGGCGCATCTGGTGTTCCCCCTGGCGCAGGCGCTGGTCGAGGGGCGCAGCGAACCGCGCGGTGCGGGGCTGCTCACCGGGGGAGTGCCATGCTACGGGGTGTATGAAACCGCCGACGGGCGCCACCTCGCCGTCGGGGCGCTGGAAGAGAAATTCTGGGTGCGGCTGTGCGAGGCGATCGCTCGCCCCGACCTCATCCCTTTCCATCGCGCCGCGGGCGACGAAGGGGCCAGGGCCAGAGCGGAACTGGCGGCGGTGCTGCGCACGCGCACGCGCGACGAATGGGCGGTGTTCTTCGCGCCGCTCGATTGCTGCGTCACGCCGGTGCTTGCACCCGAGGAAACGCTGGAGCACCCGCTCTTTCGTGAGCGGAATGCCCTGAAGACGGCGGAGGAAGGCGGCCCCTGGCCTCGCTCGCCGCTGCGGGTGCGGCGGGGTTAGGCGTTTTCGCCGCCGCCTTGATCGGGCGCCTGGGCGCTTTTCTGCCGCCGTCGCGCCGCCTTGGGTTTGGGCGAAGATCCTTCCGGGCCCGTGTCCGCGCCGGCCGAGGGCGGCGCGGCCGGAGACTCGGCTGCGGGCGGTGGGGAAGGGGGTTGGGAGAAGGCCTGATGCGCCGCCTGAGCGGCGGTGGCGGTGGCCTCCACCGTCTGCTGGGCGGCCTGTTGCATCGTCTGCCACAGCTGCGCCATCGCCTCGAAAGGATTGCCGGCCGGCGTGGTGGCCGCTTCCGCTGCTGCGGCTTGGCTCGCCGTGCCCATCTGGGAGAGCGAGAGGATGGCGACCCGCTGCATTTCCAGCGATTGGCGCGTCATCTGCAGGGTGCTGAGGTTCATCTGCAGCCACTGTTCCACCGCCTTGAACTCGGCGATGCGCCGCTCGACGTCGGCGAGGTCCATCGTCGGAAACACCATTCCCGGCAGCGGCACGCCGATGTTGGCGCACATCTGCCGCATGAAGGCGAAGGGATCGCTGCCCTCGAAGAAATTCTGCGTCATGGTCTTCCTCCCCGGTCGGTGCGGCACTTCGTGCCGCCGTTTTCCCTTGGCATTGTAGCGCGAGGCGCTCCTCAGCGCTTGAGGCGCAACGGCATTTCTTCTTCGGGAATGCCTTCACAGACTGCTTCGCCTTCTTCTTCCTCGAGGGAGGTGGGTAGCTCCCGGCCGAGGTCGAGCACTTCCAGCAGCTGGCGGGCGAAGCGCCGGGCCGTGTTGTTGAGGGGGGTGGGAAGTTGCGCCGGCAGACGCTTTTGCAGCAACAGCTTGCTTGCCGAGACCATCGGGACGGGGCGCAGGATGCGGCCGAGGTAAGGCGCCATCAGCTGCGCTACCGCGCGATCGGCCGCCTCGCGCTGCCAGGCGTTGACCGGCCACTGGCTGGGTACGGCGTAGGCGCGGGGGAACTGCTCGAGATCGGCGACGACCGTGCGGATATCTTCGTGCGACTCGCGAAACGGCAGCAGCACCAGATCGGACAGGGCATAGAGGCGCCGGTCGACGTCGGGACGGTTGCCGCCGCCGTCGATCACGCCGATCCAGTCATCGAGCGGGCGCAGCTTGTCGATGATGCGCTTGAGCGTATCGAGCGAGCGGGCGTCGGCGATCACGTAGCGCCGTCCGCGCGGATCGAGCGGTTGGCGGGTGGTGTCGGTGAGCACGCAGGCCGAGCGCCGGCCGAGCAGTCCCAGGCCGTGGCACAGCAGGTGCGAGAGCGTGGTCTTGCCGGTGCCGCCTTTGTTGCCGATGATCGCGATCAGGATCGCCATGACGAAAAACCTCGTGGTGGAGGGCAGCCTTGGCAGGATTATCGGCAGATACGCGCCGAATCTTGAGGAAAATAGCGGCCCCCTATCCCTCCAATTCCAACGCTACGCCACGCGGTAAAGCCAGAGAGGACGGGTGGTGCCTTGCGGCAAGACGCGGGCTTGGGGCTCGATCCCTGGGATGGGGAACTCGTTGCTACAGACGAGCGCTCCCGGCGGGAGTTCCGCGCAAGCCTTGCGCCACAAGTCGGGCATGGGCACGGGCGAGAGGAAGGCGTAGAGCACGTCGTATCCTGTCCAGGGCAGCGCGAAGGCATCGGCGCGCCGCAGGTGCAGGTTGGGCAGTCCGCGGCCGCGCCAGCGCGCGATCAGGTGCGGCAGGATCGCCTGCTCGACGCCGGTGAATTCGCCCTGGGGAAAGGCGCGTGCGAGCGCGACGACGACGCGTCCCGTGCCGCTGCCTACGTCCAGAAAACGAAAGAGGCGATCCGGCGGCAAGAGCGGCGCGAGCGCCTCTATCGTGGCGCGGTGCGACAAAAAGAGCGGTACGCGCGTGCGTACCGGGTTGCCGAAGACGAGGGCGAGCGCGACGAAGGCCGCCAGATACCATGCCGGCGCGAGCCCCAGGCCGTGCAGGGCCACGAGGGCGGGGGAAAAGACGAGGTGCAGGGCGAGCCACCACCAGGGGCTGCGCAGCAGCGCGGCCGTGCCTGCCGCTGCGAACGCCTGCACGGCGAGGAGCGGCCACAGTCCGGTGATGAAGCCCAGGCGCGCGGCGACGAAGGCGAGCATCCAGCCCAGCAGCTGGACCAGGGCCGCGGCGAAAAGCGGCGAGCGCGGGAGGCGAAACGTCATGTTTTCATGATACCGCCTCGCGCGCTTCAGTGCTCAAGCCGGCACGGGGTATCCCGCCGCCGGCTGCGTCGCGCTGGCCGCGCCCGTTTCCTGCCAGCGTTGCCACAAGGCCGCGCGTCGCCGGGCTGCCTCTTCGCCGGCGGCGCGTTTGACGTGCCCGTAGCCACGGATGCGCTGCGGCAAGGAAAGCAGCTCGGTGGCGAGCGCCAGGCGCTCGGCGGTGAGTTCGCGCAGCACGCGGTCGACGTCGCCCTCGAATTCGGCGACGAGCCCCCGCTCCCAGCGCCGCTCCTCGGTGCGGGCGAAAGGATCGAGCGCCGTGCCGCGCAGCCGTTTCATCTTCGCGAGCAGGGCGAAGGCGTGGCGCATGCTCGGACCGTACTCGCGCTTGGCGATGAGGCCGGTGACGGGGTCGGGGCGGGCAAGGAGCGGCGGGGCGAGATGGAAGCGCACCTCGAAGGGGCCTTCGAAGGTGTCCTCCAGTTTTTGCCAGAATTTCGGGTCGCAGTACAGGCGCGCCACTTCGTATTCGTCCTTGATCGCCAGCAGCTTGAAGTAGGAGCGGGCCACGGCGTCGGTGAGTGGCATCGTGCCGGGGGTCTCTTCGGCGGGGGCGCCGCGCAGCGCGCGTTCGGCCTCGCGCACGCGCGCCACCAGCCGGCGATAGCGTTCGGCATAGGCTTCGTCCTGGTAGTCGACGAGGTAGGTGGCGCGCCGTTCGATCACCTCGTCGAGCGTGCGGGCGAAGCGCGCCCCGGACTCGGCTGCGGGGTGGGCGAAATCGCGCACCGCCTGCGGGTCGTGCGCCATGCGCCGCCCCCACAGGAAGGCGGCGCGGTTCATCTCCACCGCCACGCCGTTCAATTCGATCGCCCGCATGAGCGATTCGTGGCGCACCGGCACCCAGCCTTTCTGCCAGGCGTAGCCCAGCAGGAAGAGGTTGGTGGCGATGGCGTCCCCCATGAGCCGGGTCGCGAGCCCCGTGGCGTCGAGGAACTCGGCGCTTTCTTCGCCCACGGCCTCGCGCAGGCGGGTGCGCAGCTCCTGTTCGGGGAAGGCCCAGTCGGGATTGCGCAGAAAATCGATGGTGGGGATCTCGGCGGCGTTGGTGACCACGCGCGTGCGTCCGGCTGCCATCTTGGTGAGCGCTTCGGCGCTCGCGGTGACGATGAGATCCCCGCCGATGACCACATCCGCCGCGCCGGCGGCGATGCGCACCGCGTGCAAGTCCTGCGGGGTGGCGGCGATGCGGATGTGGCTGAAGACCGAGCCGTTCTTCTGCGCCAACCCCGTCATGTCGAGCACGGTGACGCCCTTGCCGTCGAGGTGCGCCGCCATGCCGATGAGCGCACCGATGGTGATGACGCCTGTGCCGCCCACGCCGGTCACGAGAAGGTTCCAGGGCGATGCGAGCTCGGGCAGAATCGGTTCGGGCGGCTCGGTGAAACGCGCCGGCTCGTCGGCGAGCGCCTTGCCCTTGCGCGGTCGCCCCCCTTCGATGGTGACGAAACTGGGGCAAAATCCCTTGAGACAGCTGTAGTCCTTGTTGCAGTTGGACTGGTCGATGCGCCGCTTGCGCCCGAACTCGGTCTCCACCGGGACGACGGCCACGCAGTTCGATTGCACCGTGCAGTCGCCGCACCCCTCGCACACCGCCTCGTGGATGAACACGCGCCGGGAGGGATCGGGGTAGAGCCCACGCTTGCGCCGGCGCCGCTTCTCGGCGGCGCAGGTCTGGTCGTAGACGAGGGCGGAGACGCCCGGCAGTTGCCGCAGCTCGCGCTGGATCGCCTCGAGCTCGTCGCGATGCCGGATCGGGACGTGGCGCAGGTCGGCCGGACCATAGGGGCGCGGCGTACCGTCGGTGACCACCACGATGTTGGCCACGCCTTCAGCCTGCAGCTGTTTGACGAGCAGCGGCACGGTGAGCGGGCCATCGACCGGCTGACCGCCGGTCATGGCCACGGCGTCGTTGAACAGGATCTTGTAGGTGATATTGACTCCGGCGGCCACCGCCTGACGGATGGCGAGAATGCCGGAATGGAAATAGGTGCCGTCGCCCATGTTGGCGAAGAGGTGGCGCTCTTGGGTAAAGGGCGCCTGTCCTACCCAATTGACGCCCTCGCCGCCCATGTGGGTGAAGGTGGCGGTGCGTCGATCGGGCATCCAGGTGACCATGTAATGGCAGCCGATGCCGGCGACCGCCCGGCTGCCCTCGGGCACGCGGGTGGAGGTGTTGTGCGGGCAGCCTGGGCAGAAAGTGGGGACGCGTTCGGCGGCGGGCGGGCGCACGCTGAGCGCGCGTTCGCTCGCCTCGAGGAAGGCCAGACGCTCGCGGATGCGCTCGGAGGTGTAGAAGCGCGCGATGCGCTGGGCGATGACGCGGGCGATCTGCGCCGGCGTGAGCTCGCCGGCCGCGGGCAGCAGCCATTGGCCGTGGTCTACCGTTCCGTCCGGGCGCAGGATGTGGGCCCATTCACCTTTCTCGTCGAACTTGCCGATCACGCGCGGCCGCACGTCCTCGCGCCAGTTGTAGAGCTCCTCCTTGAGCTGGTATTCGATGAGCTGGCGTTTCTCCTCGACGACGAGGATCTCTTCGAGCCCTTCGGCGAAACGGCGCACCCCTTCGGCTTCGAGCGGCCAGACCATGCCGACCTTGTAGACGCGCAGGCCGATCTGCGCGGCGAGCGTCTCGTCGATGCCCAGATCGTCGAGCGCCTGGCGCACGTCCAGATAGGCCTTGCCGGAGGTGATGATGCCCAGGCGCGGCTGCGGCGAATCGATGACCACGCGATTGAGCCCGTTGGCGCGGCAGTAGGCGAGCGCGGCATAGAGCTTGTGGTGCAGCAGCCGTTTTTCTTGCACCAGCGGCGGATCG
Source organism: Tepidiphilus thermophilus (assembly GCF_001418245.1). Lineage (NCBI taxonomy): Bacteria > Pseudomonadati > Pseudomonadota > Hydrogenophilia > Hydrogenophilales > Hydrogenophilaceae > Tepidiphilus > Tepidiphilus thermophilus. The sequence goes on along the minus strand of NZ_LIPU01000004.1, from coordinate 49,006 downwards.
GGCCAGCGGATGTTGAGGCCGTCGGGCGGCAGGGGAAAATCGTCGGGGATGCGGGTTTCGATGCGAAACGGATCGACGTCGATCGAGGCCGAAGTCTCCACCGTGTCGGCGAGCGCCTTGAAGGCCACCCAGCAGCCGCAGTAGCGCGACAGGGCGTAACCGTGGAGGCCCAGGTCGAGGTATTCCTGCACGCCGGCCGGTGCGAGCACCGGCATCATCAGCGCCTTGAAGACGTGATCCGTCTGGTGCGGCAGCGTGGAGGACTTGGCGGCATGGTCGTCGCCAGCCACGGCCAGCACGCCGCCGAAGCGCGAGGTGCCGGCGGCGTTGGCGTGGCGGAAGACGTCGCCGCAGCGATCGACTCCCGGCCCCTTGCCGTACCACAGGGCGAAGACGCCGTCGTACTTGGCGCCGGGGAAGAGCCCCACCTGCTGCGTGCCCCAGACGGCGGTGGCGGCGAGGTCTTCGTTGACGCCGGGCTGGAAAACGATGTGGTGCGAGCGCAAGTGTTCCTTGGCGCGCCACAGGGTCTGATCGAGCCCGCCCAGAGGCGAGCCGCGATAGCCGGAGACGAACCCGGCGGTGTTGAGCCCGGCGGCTGCGTCGCGTTCGCGCTGGATGAGCAGCAGACGCACGAGCGCCTGGTAGCCGGTGAGATAGACGCGCCCAGTGACGCGATAGCGGTCGTCGAGCGAGGCGAGGGGGGCGGCCACGGCGGGCGCGCCGGCAGGGGTGCTGGCCATCGGTGTCTCCTCCTTTCATCCGCCGGGCTCGCTCGTGGCGAGTCGGCAGGGATTCATGCGGTCGGGCGCGGGTAGGCGCCTCTTCTCCGCTTCAGCTTAGTCGAGGAGTAAGCCTAGTGCCAAATGGTTGCTTGCGGCAGTCGGGTAAACCCTGAAGGGTTTACTCGCGGTGATAGGGATGTCCGGCCGTCAGGCTCCAGGCGCGATAGAGCGCTTCGATGAGCACGACGCGGGCGAGCGCGTGCGGCAGCGTCAGACTGGAGAGGCGCACGGTTTCGTCGGCGGCCTGCAGTAGCGCGGGATCGAGCCCGTCGGGCCCGCCGATGAGGAGCGCCACGTCGCGTCCGTCCCGGCGCCAGGACTGGAGCCGATCGGCGAGCTGCTTCGTATCGAGGTCGGAGCCATGCTCGTCGAGCGCGACGAGGCGTGCCCCGGTGGGGATCTGCGCGCGCAGCCGTTCGGCTTCGCGGCGCTTGAGTTCGACCACGGGCTTGCCGCCGGTGCGCGGCTCGGCTTTGACTTCCACGATCGCCAGCGGCAGATCGGGGGGAAAACGCCGCGCGTATTCGGCGCAGGCGGACTCGGCCCAGGAAGGCAGGCGCGTGCCGACCGCTAGCAGCGTGAGCTTCATCGGCCGGGGTTCAGGCGCTTTGCCGCCCGCCAGCGCCGTGCTGCCACAGGTCTTCGAGGCGATAGTAGGCGCGCACGGCCGGCTGCATGACGTGCACGACGACCGGTCCGAGATCGACGAGCACCCATTCGCCCAGCGCTTCGCCCTCGACGCCGACGATGGGGATGCCGGCCTCCTTGGCGCGCTGGATCACGCGTTGGGCGAGCGCCTTGGTCTGGCGCGTGGACTGGGCGCTGGCGACGATGACGCGATCGAAGAGCGGCGAGAGCGCTTGCGTGTCGAACACGCGGATGTCTTCACCTTTGACGTCTTCGAGGGCGCCCACGGACAGGGCGGCGATGGCTTCGGCATCGAGCAGGGTATCGGTGGCGGTCATGGGATCAGAGAGTCTCCTTGGTACAGCGAATGGGTGGCGATGTAGCGCAGCACCGCCTCCGGCAAGAGATAGCGGGCGCTGCGTCCCTCGTGCAGCAGCCGGCGGATGCTCGTGGCCGAGATGGCGAGCGGCGTGTTGCGGAAGAATCCGACGAGGCCGGCCGGGGTCTCGGCAAGGTGCGCGAGTTTCGGTGCACGCCGTACGGCGAGTACCTCCTGCAGCGCCGGCGGCAAGCCGGCTCCGGGCTCAGGGGGATCGTCTTCGGGCGGTTCGCTTCCCCAAGGCGGCGGAAAATCCGGCCGCATGGCCACGAGCAGGTGGGCCAGCTCGAAGAGCCGCTGCCACTGGTGCCACGAAGGCAGGCCGAAGAAGGCGTCGGCGCCGAGAATCAGCACGAGCGGGCGGTGTGGACCGTAGCGGCGGCGCAAGGTTTCCAGCGTGGTGACGGTATAGCTCTTGCCGCCGCGGCGCAGCTCCAGGTCGTCGGCGCGAAAGGCGGCATGGCCACGGAGGGCGCAACGTACCATTCCGAGCCGATGGGCGGCCGGGGTGCCCGGCGCGGGCCGATGCGGCGGGTCGCCCGCCGGGATGAAGAGCACGCGCTCGAGGGCGAGCGCCTCGCGGGCCTCTTCGGCGAGCCGCAGGTGGCCGTAGTGGATGGGGTCGAAGGTGCCGCCGAGCACGCCGATCGGCCGCAGCGGGGCGTTAGCGGGGGCCGAAGACATCGCGTACTTGCAAGTAGAGCCCGGCGAAGAGCGTCGGCACGAGCACCAGCGGCAGCAGGAACATGGCGATGCCGAGCACGTAGGGATGGATGAGCGCGGCGAGCAGCGAGACCGCGAACGCCACGACGAAGGCGAGCGCCGCGAGCCCCAGCGCATAGAGGAGGAAAGGGCGCCAGTTGCGCAGCATGGCGTAGAAGCTGAAGAAGAGCGCCTTGATCCAGGGCTGCCGGTACCAGGCGACCAGCGGCGGGGCGAACCAGTAGGCCATGGTCACCGGCAGCGCCACCGCGAGCCAGACGAGCAGCGGCCACAGGAGTTGCGGGTCGCCCTCGAGCGAGGCGGGATCGATCGTGCCGCGGTACAGGCCGAGCAGCAGGCCGCCGTCGACGAGCACCGTGGCGAGCACGGCGAGCAGGTTTCCCGCCAATTGGAAAGCGCCGAGGAGGGCGAGCGAGCGCCAAGGACCGCGGAATCCGGCGAAAAGAATCTCCGGTCCCGGACGGCGCCCGGCTTCGGCAGCGGCCATGCCCTCGAGCACGCCGATGGAAAGAATGGGCATGAGGAGCGGCGCGATGAGCTGTCCGAGATAGGGCAGGCTGGAAGCGAGCAGCAGGATCAGCACGTAGGCGAAACTGACGTAACTCGTGAGCGCCGGGGCGCGGCGCCACAGCGCGAACCCGTCGGCGATCCAGCGCCAACCCTGCGAATACCCTAGGATGTGAGCGTGCATGCGGCGCCCGTGCTCACCAGGACTTGAGGATCCACATCGGCACGGAGAGCTCCGGCGTGCCGTCGAAGCGCTCCATCACGCCGTTGCCGGTGCGATCGATCAGATAGTACGGCGTCCCTCCGTGGGCCGGTACGACCTTGATCATATAGACGCGCCCGCCGACGCGGTATTCGGTGACTTCGTCCTCTCCTTCCTTGCGGATCGTCACCTGGGGTTCGATCAGATCCTCTTCGGTGATCGGTCCGGGCAGCGGCGGCGGCTCCGGGATCGGTTCGAGCGGCGGGCGCGAGGATTGCTGCGCCCAAGCCGTGCCGGCCATGAGCAAGGAGGCGAACAGGAAGGGGCGAAGGCGGGGTTTCATGGATACGATTCCGACGGGGAGGCTTCTTGCCGGCATTCTACAATAGCGGCAGGCAGACTCGCCCTTTTCTTCGCTTTTTCACAGGTTGAGCATCAGCTCGCGCTCCGTGGGCAGGGGCTCGAAACCGCGGCTTTCGTAGTACTTGAAGATCGCCGCGACGATCTCGTCGGGATCGTCGATGAGCTGCACGATGTCGAGGTCCTTCTCGTCGATCATCCCTTCGCCCACCAGGCGCTCGCGCATCCAGTCGAGCAGCCCCTGCCAGAAGGGGTGATGGACGAGGATCACGGGGATGCGCCGGCTTTTTCCCGTCTGGATGAGGGTCATCGCTTCGAGCAGCTCGTCGAGGGTGCCGAATCCGCCGGGCATGACCACGTAGGCCGAGGCGAACTTGACGAACATGTACTTGCGCGCGAAGAAGTGGCGGAACGTCTGCGAGATGTCCTGGTAGGGGTTGGCGTGCTGCTCGTGCGGCAACTGGATGTTGAGCCCCACCGAAGGGCTCTTGCCGAAGTAGGCGCCTTTGTTGGCCGCTTCCATCACGCCGGGGCCGCCGCCGGAGATGACGGTGAAGCCGGCGTCCGACAGTTTGCGCGCGATGCGCTCGGCGAGCAGGTAATAAGGATGGTCGGGGACGACGCGGGCGCTGCCGAAGATGCTCACCGCCGGCCGGATGGCGGCCAGCCGCTCGGTGCCCTCGACGAATTCGGCCATGATGCCGAAGATGCGCCAGGATTCGCGTCCGTTGTACTGGATGTCCTTGGGGTCGACGATGGGGTTGGGGAGTTTGTCGTGCAGCGGCATGGTCTTCCTTTCATCGTGCGCCGAACCGCGGTATAGTTTCCCGTTTGCAAGCTTCTGTGAGAGACGCCATGACGACGCGTCTGCTGCTCGTCGACGGTTCGAGCTATCTTTATCGAGCGTATCACGCTTTGCCCGATCTGCGTACCTCGCGTGGCGAGCCCACCGGCGCCATCCGGGGGGTGCTGTCGATGCTGCGGCGGCTGGCGCAGGAATTCCCCGCGCCTTATCGTGCCTGCGTGTTCGACGCGCCGGGCAAAACCTTCCGCGACGAGTGGTATCCCCAGTACAAGGCGCAGCGCCCCGAGATGCCCGAAGACCTCGCCGCGCAGATTCCCGTATTGCACGAGGCGATCGAGGCCGAGGGCTGGCCGCTCCTGATGATCCCAGGGGTGGAAGCCGACGACGTGATCGGCACGCTCACCCGTCAGGCACTGGCGCGCGGCTGGGAGGTGGTGATCTCCACCGGTGACAAGGACCTCACCCAGCTCGTCGGCCCGCGGGTGCTGTGGGTCGACACCATGCGCGGCGAGAAGCTCGACGCCAAGGGCGTGGAGGAGAAGTTCGGCGTGCCGCCCGAGCGCATCGTCGATTACCTGGCGCTGGTGGGCGATACGGTCGACAACGTCCCCGGGGTGGCCGGCTGCGGTCCCAAGACGGCGGCGAAGTGGCTGCAGCAGTACGGCTCGCTCGAAGCGCTGCTCGCGCACGCCGACGAGATCAAGGGGAAAGTGGGGGAGAATCTGCGCGCGGCGCGCGACTTCCTCCCGTTGGCAAGAAAGCTCCTGACGGTGCGCTGCGACCTCGATCTGCCGGTGCGGCTCGACGACCTGCAGGCGCGTCCGCCGCAGCGCGAGAAACTCCTCGCGCTCTATGAACGGCTCGAATTCCAGGCGTGGTTGAACGAACTGCGGGCGCAGGGGGTTGCAGCCCCGGCGGGGCAGGAGGGCGGCGACGGGTTCGAAACGCCCGCGCAGGCCGCGGCGCGGCGTTCGGCCTACGCCTGCATCACCGACTGGGACGAATTCGAGCGCTGGCTCGGTGAAATCGAGCAAGGCGCCCGCGTGGCCTTCGACACCGAGACGACCAGTCTGGATGCGCGCAACGCTTCCCTCGTCGGCGTCTCCTTCGCCGTGGGGCCCGGGCGGGCGTGCTACATTCCGCTCGCGCATCGCGGGCTCGAGGTCGGGCCGCAGCTGCCGCGCGAGGAAGTGCTGCGCCGGCTCGCGCCCTGGTTTGCCACGGCCGATGGCAAGGTGGCGCAGAACGCGAAGTACGACTGGCATGTGCTCGCGGCGCACGGGGCGGAGCCGGGCGGGACCATCGACGACACGATGTTGATGTCCTATGTGCTCGAAAGCGACGCCCAGCACGACCTCGATCGCCTCAGCCGCCGCTGGCTTTCGCTCGAACCGCTCACCTACGCCGAGCTGTGCGGCAGCGGCAAGAAACAGATCGGCTTCGACGAAGTGCCGCCGGCGCGCGCGGCGGCCTATGCCGCCGAGGACGCGGACCTCACTTGGCGGCTCTTCGAGGTGCTCTCGGCCAAACTCGCTGCCGAACCCAGGCTCGAGCGCGTCTATCGCGACATCGAGCGCCCGCTCGTGCCGGTGCTGGTGGCCATGGAGCGCGCCGGCGTGGCGATCGATCCCAAGGTGCTCGCGGCGCAGTCCCGCGAGTTCGAGACCCAGCTGCGTGTGCTCGAGCAGAAAGCCCATGAACTGGCGGGGCGGGCATTCAATCTCGCCTCGCCCAAGCAGGTCGCCGAACTCCTGTTTGGCGAGCTGGGCCTGAAAGCGGCCAAGAAGACCGCCGGGGGTCAGGCTTCGACCAGCGAGGAAGTGCTCGAACGCCTGGCGCACGAGCATCCCATCGTCGAGGTGCTGCTGCAGCACCGCCAACTCTCGAAACTGAAGAATACCTATCTCGACAAACTGCCGAAGATGATCGATCCGCGCACGGGGCGGGTGCACACCACCTTTTCCCAGAGCGTGGTGGTCACGGGACGCCTGTCCTCGAGCGAGCCGAACCTGCAGAACATCCCGGCGCGCACGCCCGAGGGGCGGCGCATCCGCTCGGCCTTCGTCGCCCCGACCGGCTGCCTGCTGCTGTCGGCGGACTATTCCCAGATCGAGCTGCGCATCATGGCGCACCTCTCGGGCGATGCGACTCTGGTGGCGGCCTTCCTGCATGGCGAGGACATCCACAGGCACACCGCTGCCGAGATCTTCGGCGTGCCGCTCGAGGCGGTCACGCCCGAGCAGCGGCGCGTGGCCAAGACCATCAACTTCGGCCTCATCTACGGCATGAGCGCGCATGGCCTGGCGCGCAGCCTGGGGATCGACCGCGCTTCGGCGCAGGAATACATCGACCGCTATTTCGCCCGCTATCCTGGGGTGGCAAAGTACATGGAGCAGGCGCGCAAGACGGCCTATGAGCAGGGCTACGTCGAGACGCTCTACGGGCGCCGCGTGTGGCTGCGCCACATTCGTTCGCGCAACCCGGCCCAGCGCCAGGCCGACGAGCGCGCGGCGATCAATGCCCCCATGCAGGGCACCGCGGCCGATCTCATCAAACTGGCCATGATCGGCGTGCATCGCGCCTTGCAAGAGGGCGGCCTCGCGACGCGGCTCGTCCTGCAGGTTCATGACGAACTGGTGCTTGAAGTGCCCGAGGCGGAGGTGGACGCCGCACGTGCGCTCGTCACCGACCAGATGCAGAACGTTGCCAAGCTCCGTGTGCCGCTCGTGGTCGACGTCGGCGTGGGACGTAATTGGGACGAGGCGCATTGATGGAACGAAGCATGGATTCTTCCTGGGTGCTCTATCGCCGCCTGTGGCAGTACGTGCGCCCCTATCGCGGCGCGTTCGCGCTGGCCATGCTCGGTTACGTGATCTTCGCCAGCGGCCAGCCGATGATGATGGGCGCGCTGAAGTATTTCGTCGATGGCCTGACCAACCCGGCGCGGGCTCGGCTGGTGGTGCCGGCGTTGGGCGAAGTCGACACGCTCTACCTCGTGCCGGCAGCCTTGATGCTGGTGGCGCTGTGGCAGGGGATCGGCTCGTTTCTCGGGGCCTACTCCATGTCCAAGGTGTCCGTAGGGATCATCCACGACCTGCGTGCGGCGCTCTTCGCGCATGGGCTGAGGCTTCCTACGGCCTATTACGATTCCCAGGATTCCGGGCGGATCATCTCGCGGCTCACCTTCGACGTGACCATGACCACCGGCGCCGTGACCGAGGCGGTGCGCGTCGTCGTGCGCGAAGGCTTGACCGTGGTCTCGCTCTTTTCCTATCTGCTGTGGTCGAACTGGAAACTCACGCTGGTGCTGGCGGTGCTCCTTCCCGTGCTCGGCGCGATGATGCGCAGCGCCGGGCGCAAGCTGCGCTCTGCCTCGCGCCGCTTGCAGGAGACGATGGGGCGCATCACCGCCATCGCCACCGAGGCGGTATTGGCCCAACGGGTCATCAAAGCCTTTGGCGGCGAGCAGCGGGAATTGCAGCGCTTCGCCCGGGCCAACGACGAGGATTTCCAGCGGCAGCTGCGGCTGGCGCGGATCGGGGCACGCAACGGCTCGACGACGCAGCTCGTCACCTTCGTGGCGATCGGCTCCTTGCTGTGGCTCGTGCTGTGGCTGCGCGGCGATGCTTCCGCCGGTGAGCTGGTGGCCTACGTCACGGCCGCGGGGCTGCTGCCCAAACCGATCCGGCAGCTGACCGAGGTCAATAGCCGCATCGCCCGCGGCTTGGCCGGGGCCGAGAGCATTTTTTCGCTGCTCGACGTGCCGCCGGAACATGACGAGGGGAGCTTTGCCCCCGAGCGTGCCCGCGGCGAGATCGCCTATGAGGGGGTGCGCTTCCGTTATCCCAATGCCCAAGACTGGGCGCTCGACGGCCTGGATCTGCGCATCGAGCCCGGCTCGGTGGTTGCCCTGGTGGGCCCCTCGGGCAGCGGCAAGTCGACCATGGCCCAGCTGCTGCTGCGCTTCTACGATCCTACCGAGGGTTGCATCCGCTTGGACGGCGTCCCCTTGCCGCAGTGGCGGCTCGCGGCGCTGCGCCGTCAGATCGCCTACGTCGGACAGCAGGTGGTGCTGTTCGACGCGACCGTGGCGGAGAACATCGCCTACGGGGCGGGCGAGCGGGCGGTGTCGCGCGAGGAGATCGTCGCCGCGGCGCGCGCGGCGCATGCGCTGGAGTTCATCGAGCGTTTGCCGCAAGGTTTCGACACCCCCATCGGCGAGAACGGGGCGCTGCTCTCCGGCGGCCAGCGCCAGCGCCTGGCGATCGCCCGCGCCTTGCTGAAAGATGCGCCGGTTCTGGTGCTCGACGAGGCGACCTCCGCCCTGGACAACGAATCCGAGCGCGCGGTGCAGGCAGCCTTGGAGACGCTCATGCAAGGGCGCACGACGCTCGTGATCGCGCACCGCCTCACGACGGTGGAGCGGGCCGATCGCATCGTAGTGATGGAGCGCGGCCGCATCGTCGAGAGCGGCACGCACGCGCAGCTGCTCGCCGCGGGCGGGCGCTACGCGCAGCTGTACCGGGAGGATCTGGTGGCATGAAGGCCGAAGCGCCTTCCGCGCTTCGGCCATGGCCCTCGGCTATCCCCACCGGTGGCAGCTGCACCGTGCAGGCAGCGCCGGTTTACGTCCGGTTGAACCACCGCAGCATGCTTCCCCAGGGTTCGAGGTCGATGCGCGTGGCCTGGGCGCAACCGAAGTCGAGCGACAGCCAACGCTCGCGTGGCAGCCCCAGCAGATGCCCGGCGAGCACGCGCAAGGGGCCGCCGTGGGCGACGATCACGATCGCCTCTTCATCCTGGTGGCGTTCGCGCGTCTCCTGCCACCATTCGAGCACGCGGATGGCCATTTCGGCGGCCGACTCGCCTCCCGGCGGTTGAAACCCGAAGGGATTTTTCGCCCAGAGTTCCAGGGCTTCGCCCAGGGACTCGAAGGGTTGCAGCTCCCATTGGCCGAAGTGCATTTCTTTTAGCCGTTCATCGAGGATGGGCTGCCCTAGGACCTGGGCCAGCGCCAGCGCCCGGCTCGAGGGGCTGGAGAAGAGACGGAATCGTTCGGGCAGCCAGGGACGCAGACGTTCGGCGGCCTCTTCGGCGGGTTCGGCCAGCGGCACGTCGCTGTGGCCATAGCACAGCTGCGGGTCGATGGCCACGCGCGGATGTCGGATCAGATGAATTTCCATGCAGCCAAGATTCCTAGCAGAAAGGCGATTTCGCCCGTTTGTTGGACGGCGCCGAGCACGTCGCCGGTATAGCCCCCCAGCCGGCGGGCGCATAGCCGCGTCCATGCGGCCCCGGTGGCCCCGGCGGCAGCGAGCCCCGCGAGCGCGACCGGCGGCGGGAGCAAGGCGAGCGGTGCGAGCACCCCGAGCGCGGCGGTGAGCCGTGCCGTGCCGTCCAGTCCTTGCACCACCGGTTTGGCGCGGCTCGTGGCGTCTTCGGCGCGCGCGTAAGGCAGGGCCAGCATGGGGACCAGCACCGTGCCGCGCGAGACCGCGTGCGCGGCCATGAGCGCGGCCAGGATCGCCACCCCGTCGAGCCGGACGGCGATCGCGGCAGTGAGTGCGATGCGCGCCGCCAGCGCCAGGATGAGCGCCGTGGCGCCATAATTGCCCAGCCGCACGTCCTTCATGATGGCGAGGATGTGCATTCTATCCCAGCCCGCGCCGAAGCCGTCGACGGTATCGCTCAGACCGTCCTCGTGCAGGGCGCCGGTGAGCGCCACTGCGGCGGCCACGGCGAGCACGGCGGCGACTTCCGGTGGCCAGAGCCAGCGCGTCAGGAGCAGCACGGCCCCGCAGAGCAGTCCGACGACGATGCCTGTCCAGGGGAAGAATCCGATGGCGCCGCTCTGGTGAATCGGCACCTGCGGCAAGTCGCGCGGCAGCGGCAGCCGGGTGAAGAACTGCAGCGCCGCGACGAACCGCAAGAAGAGGGTGCGGATCATGTATGAGGCGGGGGCGCGTGGCGGTTCAGCTGCCCGAGGCCACGCCGGCGGCCGAGAAACTGGCCATCTCGCGCAGGAAGGCGGCGGCGGAAACGATGAGCGGATAGGCGAGCGCTGCGCCGGTACCTTCGCCCAGACGCAGATCGAGTTCGAGCAGCGCTTCGGCGCCAAGCCGCTCGAGCTGCAGGCGGTGTCCCGGCTCCTGCGAACGGTGCGAGAAGAGGCAGTAGTCGAGCACGGCCGGTTCCAGGGCATGGGCGACGAGGAGCGCGGCGGTGACGATGAATCCGTCGACGAGGATGACGAGGCGGCGCTCGGCCGCCGCCAGCATCGCCCCGGCGATCTGGCCGATCTCGAGCCCGCCATATTCGGCGAGCACGTCAATCGGATTGGCGGGTACGCCGCCGCGTACGAGCGCCGTCTCGAGCAGCCGGCGCTTGGTCGCCAGTCCTTCGTCGTCGAGCCCCGTGCCGCGGCCGGTGATCGCCTCGAGCGGTGCGCCGGTGAAGCAGTGCGTCAGCAGGGTGGCGGAGGCCGTGTTGCCGATGCCCATTTCGCCCAGCAGCAGGCAATCGGTCTCGGGCGGCAGGCGGCGCACCAGCTCGGCGCCGGTGGCGAGGCTGCGCACGGCAAGTTTCCGGCCGAGCGCCGGGGCCTGGAGGTAGTCGTTGCTGCCGAAGGCGAGCTTGGCATCGATCAGGCCGGGGCGCGGCGCGAACACGTGGTCGACGCCGGCGTCGACCACGGCAAGGGGGATGCCGTGCTGGCGGCAGAAGACGTTGATCGCCGCGCCGCCGGCGAGGAAATTCTCCACCATCTGCCAGGTGACTTCGCGCGGAAAGGCCGAGATGCCGGGCCGGCGCGTGGCGCCGTGATCGGCGGCGAAGACGAGCGCCTGCGGGTGTTCCTGGCGGGGATCGAGGCGGCGCTGGATGAGGCCCATGCACAGCGCCGTGGTTTCGAGCCGCCCCAGCGCGCCGCGCGGCTTGGTCTTGTCGTCGATGGCGCGCTGCAGGCGGGCGGCGAGGTCCGGGTCGTGCGTCGGCGTGATGGAGAATTCGAGCATCGAAAGGGAAGGATCGTCGGCGAAAGCCCGCATTGTACGCAAAGGCGATGGCGGGGGAAACGCCGGCGCCGCTATTTCAGGCGCAACGGCAGTCCGGCAGCGACGAAGCTCACCGCGGCCGCGCGCGCGGCGACGTCCTGATTGAGCCGCCCGGCCTCGTCGCGGAAGCGCCGCCCGAGCGCCGTTTCGGGAACCAGTCCCAGCCCGACTTCGTTGGCGACCAGGACGAGCGGCCCCGGCGGGGCGGCTACGAGTTCGAGCAGCGCCGCACGTTCGGCGGAGAATTCCTCCGGGCCGCGGCGCGGCGTGTCGTCGAGACAGGCCAGGAGCCAGTTCGACAGCCACAGCGTCAGGCAATCGACGAGCACGAAGCGTCCGGGGGCGGCATGGGCGCGCAGCGCGTCGGCGAGTGCGAAGGGGGCTTCCACCGTGCGCCAGTGGGCGGGGCGCTCACGTCGGTGGCGGGCGATGCGCTCGGCCATCTCTGCGTCGCGCGGCTCGCCCGTGACGATCACCGTCACCGGCAGAGCGCTTTCTTCGGCGAGCCGCTGGGCCAGGGCGCTCTTGCCGCTGCGGGCGCCGCCGAGCAGGAAGTGGGCGCTCATGAGGTAGGGGTCCGATCCGTGGAAACCCTCTATTATAGGGAGGACGGCGACCACTGGTGTGGGGGGAACGATGGAGGGGAAAGAGGCGCTTGAGGCCTGCATCGACCGGCGCGTGGCCTCGCCCAACTGTGACGAGCGCCCGGCAGGGATGCCGATCAGCCTCGTGGTGCTGCACGCGATCAGCCTGCCGCCGGAAGTCTTCGGTGGCGACGCGGTCGAGCGGCTCTTTACCAACACGCTCGATCCGGCAGGGCATCCCGCCTTCGCCTCACTCGAAGGGCTGCGCGTGTCGGCACACTACTTCATCCGGCGCGACGCCGAGACGATCGAATTCGTTCCTCCGGATCGCCGTGCCTGGCATGCCGGTCTCTCCTGCTGGGAAGGGCGGGCCCGCTGCAACGATTTCTCCGTGGGCATCGAGCTGGAAGGATCCGATCGCCAGCCTTTCACTTCCGCCCAATATGAGCGGGTGGCGGCGCTCGTCGCCGCCCTCCTGAGACGATATCCTTCGATCGACTCGGTTGCAGGGCACTGTCATATTGCGCCGGTCCGCAAGACCGACCCCGGACCTTTCTTCGACTGGCACCGTTTCGCTGCCCTTCTGCCTCCGACGTCGACGGCGCGCGTGCGGATCGCAGGCCTTTCTTCGGGGCGTTTTCTTCCCCTTTTGCTGTCGTAAGGATGCAACAAACGCGGGTCGGCCGCGCATTCTGATCAGCCAACCCCTTGGCGGAACGAAAGTTTCGCGTTATCCTGCGTTTTCCTCAACGATCATTCTGCTTTTTCTCCCCTGCGGCGGCACCCCCGCCGCGCCCCGATCGGCCGCATTTCGGCCGGCATGTACGACCTCACGATCGCCTTCGTCGCCGCCATTTCTGCGGCAGCATCACTGTGATACTCGGCGAAGGCGCCTCGGTACGAAAGGAGGACATCGTCATGACCGAAGACCGACGGTATGACAAAGAAGTAGAAATTGCGACCGGTCGCACTGCCGTGCCCGGTCGCGTGGCGGCCACCGTCCTGCTCGCGCTCGCCTGCTGTACCGGCCTCTTGGGGCTTTTCGTCGTCTCCGGTCCCGGAGAAGCGGCGATGGCGCCGGCGGCCACGGCCTTGTTGCCTTTGCCCGAAGACGACGGCGACGACGATATCGATGCCGCTGCCGAAGTTTCGCAGCCGGTGGTCAGCGAAACGGCCGCGCCTGCTCCCGTGTCCGCTCCGGCCGAAAAGCGCGTCGCTTCTTCGTCCGTCCCTCGTGAGCCGGCCAAGGTTGCCAAGGCGCCCGGCGATTCGGTGCAGGCGCACCTCGGCATCCAGGCCCTGAGCCCCGAGATGCGCCGCGTGCGCGATCACGTGGCGCGGCGTTATCGCGTGGCCTCCGCCGCGCTCACGCCGCTCTTCCTTACGCTGGAGCAGGAAGCTCGCCGCCGTGGGCTCGATCCAACGCTGGTGGTGGCGGTGATCGCCATCGAGTCCGAGTTCAACCCCTTTGCCGAGAGCCCCGACGGGGCGCAAGGGCTGATGCAAGTCGTCCCGAAGTGGCACGTGCAACGCATCCATGCGCGGCTCAAGCGGAAAGCGCCCGAAGATGCGCTCTTCGATCCTCAGCTCAACGTTTCGGTGGGGATCGAAGTGCTGGCCGAAGCCAAACAGCGCTACGGTAGCACCGAGAAGGCCCTGCAAGCCTTTGCCGGCGCTTTGGACGACCCGGAGCAGCGCTACGCGCGCCGGGTGCTGGCGATGAAGCGCAGCCTGGAGCAGATCGCGCGGCGGCAAGGCTGAGGATCTGCGCGGAACTCGCTGCGTCGCTTCAGCGGCGCAGCACCTTGGCCAGCCGCTCGATGGCGGCGGCGATGCGCGCCTGGGTGGTGGTGTAGGCAAAGCGCAGGAATTGATCGGCGCGGTGCTCGCCAAAATCTCTGCCAGGGGTGACGGCCACGTACGCTTCCTCGATGAAGCGCTGCGCCAGGCGCTCGGCCGTCTCTCCCAAAGCCGAGACGTCGGCGTAGGCATAGAAGGCGCCGGTGGGTTCGGCCGGCACGGTCAGGCCCAATGTGTCGAGTCCGCGAAGCAGCACGGCTCTGCGCCGGGCGAACTCCGCGCGGCGCCGCTCCAGCTCGTCCTGCGTCTGCGGCAGGAAGGCGGCGAGCGCCGCGTGCTGCGCCACTGTCGAAGGCGAGATGAAAAGGTGCTGGGCGAGCTTTTCCGCCTCGCGCACCCAGTCGGCGTCGGGGAGCACCAGCCAGCCGAGCCGCCAGCCGGTCATGCCGAAATACTTGGAGAAGCTGTTGACGACGAGCACGTCGCGCCGGCGCGAGAGGATGGTGCGCATCGGCACGCCGTAGGTGAGCCCTTGGTAGATCTCGTCGACGAGGGTGATCGCGCCGCGCTCGGCCGCCGCCTCGGCGATCGCATCGATCTCATCGAGCGAGAGCAGGGTGCCGGTGGGATTGGCTGGCGAGGCGAGCATCACGCCGCGGGTGCGTGGCCCGCAGGCGGCGGCGATCATCGCCGCCGTGGGTTGGAAGGCCGTTTCCGGGCCGACCGGCAGCAGGCGCACGCGTCCTTCGAAGGTGCGCACGAGGTGGCGGTTGCAGGGGTAGGAAGGGTCGGGCAGCAGCCACTCGTCGCCGGGGTCGGTGGTGATGCCCAAGGCCAACACCAAGGCGCCAGAGGCGCCGGCGGTGATGACGATGCGCTCGGGAGCGACATCGGCCCCCAGACGTTCGGCGTAGAAGGCGGAAATGGCCTCGCGCAGGGCCGGCAGCCCCAGCGCCGGCGTGTAGGCCACGCGCCCGGCGGCGAGGAAACGCTGCGCCGCTTCCAGCACCGGTTCGGGCGTGGGAAAGTCGGGCTCGCCCACTTCCATGTGGATCACGTCGCAACCGGAGCGTTCGAGCTCGGAGGCGCGGCGCAGCAGCTCCATCACGTGAAACGGCGCAATCTCGCCCATGCGGGCGGCGAACCTCGGGGCCATCGCCGCGCTCCTTTGCCGGTCAGTCTTCGTGCAGCATCAGTTCGAAGAGTTCGCGCTTGAGTACCAGCTCGCGCGGCAGGCGCTCGCCGAGCTTGTCGAACCACTCCTTGTGCTCCGCCAGTTCCTGACGCCAGGCTTCGACGTCGACGCGGGTGAGCGCCTCGAATTGTTCTCGGGTGATGTCGAGCCCCGTCCAGTCGATGTCCTCGAAGCGCGGCATCCAACCGAGCGGCGTCTCCTTGGCGCCGACGCGGCCGTGGCAGCGATCGACGATCCACTTGAGCACCCGCATGTTTTCGCCGAAACCTGGCCACATGAAGCGGCCGTTTTCGTCCAGGCGGAACCAATTGACGCAGAAGATGCGCGGCGGGTGCTCGACCACGCGCCCCATGCGCAGCCAGTGGTTGAAGTAGTCGCCCATGTGGTAGCCGCAGAAGGGCAGCATGGCGAAGGGATCGCGGCGCACCACGCCCTGCTTGCCGGTGGCCGCCGCCGTGGTTTCCGACCCCAGGGTCGCGGCCATGTACACGCCGTAGCCCCAGTTGAAGGCCTCATAGACGAGCGGCACGGTGGTGGCGCGCCGTCCGCCGAAGATGAAGGCGGAGATGGGCACGCCCTCGGGGTTTTCCCATTCGGGGTCGATGGAGGGGCACTGGCTTGCCGGCGCGGTGAAGCGGGCGTTGGGGTGCGCCGCCTTGCGCCCGGTCTCGCGGGCGATTTCGGGCGTCCAGTCGCGCCCTTGCCAGTCGAGGCAGTGCGCCGGCGGCTCGGACATGCCTTCCCACCACACGTCGCCGTCGTCGGTGAGCGCGACGTTGGTGAAGATCACGTTGGCGTGCAGCGTGGCCATGGCGTTGGGGTTGGTCTTCACACCGGTGCCGGGCGCGACGCCGAAGAAGCCCGCCTCGGGGTTGATGGCGCGGAACTTCCCGTCGGGGCCGGGCTTGATCCAGGCGATGTCGTCGCCCACTGTGGTGATCTTCCAGCCGTCGAAGCGCTTGGGTGGGATGAGCATGGCGAAGTTGGTCTTGCCGCAGGCCGAGGGGAAGGCAGCGGCCACGTAGGTCTTCTCGCCCTGCGGGGATTCGACGCCGAGGATGAGCATGTGCTCGGCAAGCCACCCTTCGTCGCGTGCCATGGTGGAGGCGATGCGCAGCGCAAAGCACTTCTTGCCAAGGAGTGCGTTGCCGCCGTAGCCCGAACCGAAAGACCAGATCTCGCGCGTTTCGGGGAAGTGCACGATGTACTTGGTGTGGTTGCACGGCCAGCGCGCATCTTTCTGGCCCGGCTCGAGTGGCGCGCCCACCGAATGCACGGCCGGCACGAAGAATCCGTCTTCGCCCAGCACGTCGTAGACGGCTTTGCCCATGCGCGTCATGATGCGCATGTTGGCCACGACGTAGGGGCTGTCGGAGAGTTCGACGCCGAGGTGGGCGATCGGGCTGCCCAGCGGCCCCATGGAGAAGGGGATGATGTAGAGCGTGCGCCCGTGCATGCAGCCGCGGAAGAGCCCCGTGAGCGTGGCGCGCATCTTCGCCGGATCTTCCCAGTTGTTGGTGGGGCCGGCGTCGTCGGGGTTCTGGGTACAGATGAAGGTGCGATCTTCCACCCGGGCGACGTCGGAGGGGTCGGACCAGGCGAGGTAGGAGTTCGGGCGTTTCTCGGGGTTGAGCCGGATCAGCGTGCCGGACTCGACCATTTCCTGACACAGGCGGTCGTATTCTTCCTGCGAGCCGTCGCACCAATGGACGCGGTCGGGTTCGGTGAGCTCGGCGATGTCGGCCACCCAGCGCTTGAGCCCTTCGTGGCGGACGTAGTCAGGCGCCGATTCGAGCGCCATGCGGCGAAAACGATTGTCGGTCATGGACTTCCTCACGGGTGATACAGTAAAAAGCCGGTCGGCGACGCGGCCCGCAGGCGGCGGCGAAGCCGTAATTGTCGCACGAGTCGATGACGGGGATGCCGGCGCGACGGCGTAATTCCGTCCGTGGGGGGCTCGTTTTTCGTCACGAACTGTTATATTTGGCGGATCATCGGGTGCGCGATTTGCGTCGGGAGGCTGCCATGCTGCGTCGACTCGTTCAGAGGGGGATTTTCGCGATCCTCCTGGTGATGGTGTCGTGGGCCCAGGCGGGGGAGCCGCCGCTCAAATCCGAGTCTTTCCTCGTGGCGGATGCGCGCTCGCTCGAGCGCATTGCCCTGCGCGGTGATCCGGCCGAACCCATGCCGATCGCTTCCATCACCAAGCTGATGACGGCCATGGTGGTGCTCGAGAGCCACCTGCCGCTCGACGAGACGATCACCGTCGGCCAGGAGGACATCGATACCCTCAAGGGGACGCGTTCGCGCCTGCCGGTCGGCACCCGCCTCACCCGGCGCGAGGCGCTCCTTCTGGCGCTCATGGCTTCCGAAAACCGGGCGGCCATGGCCCTGTCGCGCCATTATCCCGGCGGGCGGCCGGCCTTTTTGCAGGCGATGAACGTCAAGGCCCGCATGCTGGGAATGCGCAATTCCCGTTTCGTCGACCCGGCAGGGCTCAACCCAGGCAACGTCGCCTCCATGCAGGATCTGGTGAAAATGGTGCGCGCCGCGAGCGAGTACCCCTTGATCCGCGACTTTTCCACCCGGGAACAGGCCGCCGTGCAGGTCGGCCGGCGGCTGGTGCAGTTCGGCACCACCAACCGGCTGGTGAAACGCGACGACTGGCACATCACGCTGCAGAAGACCGGCTATACCAGCGAGGCGGGGCGATGTCTGGTGATGATCAGCGAGGTCTCCGGCCGACCGGTGATCATGGTGCTGATGAACAGCCAAGGTAAGCTCACGCGGGTGGCCGACGCGCAGCGCCTGCGCCGCTGGTTGGAGACGGGCGGCAGCGTCACCGAGGCGCGCGGCGGCAAACCGCGGCTGGCGGCGCACCGCGGTTGATCTAGGGGTAGCGCCAGGGAATCGGGCTGGCGTCCGGTCCGGTCGTGGCGTCGCCCGCTCCTGGCGTCCGCGTGCCACGCTACTATCCCGAGCGGGGGCGAGTGCTTCGCGGCGGGCGCTCAGGGAGCGAAGACTTCGTGCGCCGGCGTCTCGGCCCGGCCCGTGGGGGCATGGCCGAGCGCCCGCGAGATCGCATCCGCCGTTCGCTTCACCGGTCCGGCCAGCGCCGGGTCGTAGCGCTCGGCCGGTGTGGAGAGCGATAGCCCCGCCACCAGCGCGCCGTCTTCGTCGCGAATGCCGGCGGCGATACAGCGCACCCCCACCTCCTGTTCGTCGAGATCGTAGGCGATGCCTTCCCGGCGAACCCGCGCCAATTCTTCGTGCAGCCGCGCCGGATCGGTGATCGAACGCGGCGTCATTGGGGGGAGGCCCGTGCGGGCGATGTAGCGCTCGACCTCCGCCTGCGGCTCTTCGGCGAGGAAGAGCTTGCCGGTGGCGGTGGTGTGTAGCGGCGCACGGGAGCCGACGATGTGCACCACGCGTACCGCCGAGCGCCCGCCGCTCGTGCGCTCGATGTAGACGATGTGATCGCCGTCGCGGATGCCCAGATTGACGCTCTCGCCGGTGGCGCGATGCAGCCGCTGCAGCCAGGGATGGGCGACGTCGCGCAGCGACAGGCGCGCCTTGACGAGCGCGCCGAGTTCGAGCAGCCGAATGCCCAGGCGGTAGGTTCCTCCTTCGAGCCGCTCGACGAAACCGGCCGCCGTCATGGCGGCGAGGATGCGGTGCGCCGTGGAGGGGTGCAAACCGGCCTCGCCCGCGAGCGCCTTGAGCGGCAGCGGATCGGGATGGCGGGCGAGCACGTCGAGCAGGGTGACGAGCCGGTCGATCACCTGGATCGAACTCTTGGCTTCGACCGGAGCCGGGTCGGGGGCTGCAGAAGGGTGCGGTATCATCGGGTCGATCGCTTGTTTCGAGGCGAAAGTATAGCGCGATTTTTCGCATCGTGAAATGAGGAGGGGCGATGGGGGTAAGTGCAATCGTCGCTTTGCCGCTGCTGGGGGCGATCCTGCCGCCGCTCTTCACCCGGGCGGGGCGTACGCCGGCGCTGCTCGCCGCCCTAGCACCGAGCCTGGTGGCGCTCGCGCTGCTGTGGGGGAGCGCGCCGACGGTATTCTCCGGCGCGGTGGTGGAAGAGGTCGTGCCCTGGGTACCTTCCCTGGGTTTGGAATGGGCGCTGCGCCTCGATGGTCTGGGGTTTTTCTTCGCCTCCCTGATCCTGGCGATCGGTATCCTGATCTTCATCTATAGCCGCGCTTATCTCGCCGGCAACGAACCTCTCGGCACGTTCTACGCTTATCTCCTCCTGTTCCAGGGGGCGATGCTGGGGGTGGTGCTCGCCGACAATCTCTTGCTCTTACCCGTCTTCTGGGAGCTCACCAGCCTTTCTTCTTTTCTCCTCATCGGCTTCTGGCACCATCAGGCCGATGGACGGCGCGGGGCGAGGCTCGCGCTGGCGATCACCGGTGCCGGGGGGCTCGCGCTGCTCGCCGGCCTGATCCTGCTCGGGGAGATCGCTGGCACCTACCGCATCTCGGAGCTCGCGGCGCGGCGCGAGCTGATCCTCGCCGCGCCTGTGGCGCCGGTGGTGCTTGCCTTGATCCTGCTGGGCGCCTTTACCAAGAGCGCGCAGTTCCCCTTCCATTTTTGGTTGCCGCACGCGATGGCTGCGCCCACTCCGGTTTCGGCCTACCTGCATTCGGCCACCATGGTGAAGGCGGGGCTGTATCTGCTCGCGCGCCTGTGGCCGGTGTTCGGCCAAACCGACGCGTGGGGCGCATGGGTGACGGGGGTCGGGGCAGCGACCATGCTCCTGGGAGCAGCGATCGCGCTCTTCAAGGACGATCTGAAGGCGCTGCTGGCCTATTCCACCGTGAGTCATCTGGGTTTGGTGACCATGCTCCTTGGCTTGGGCTCGCCTGCGGCGGTGTTCGCCGCTCTGCTGCACGTGCTGATGCACGCCACCTTCAAGGCGGCGCTCTTCATGAACGCGGGCATCGTCGATCACGAGACGGGTTCGCGCGACCTGCGCCGCCTCGGGGGCCTGGCCAAAGTCATGCCGGGGACGGCAGGCATGGGAACGCTGGCGGCACTGTCGATGGCCGGGGTGCCGCCGTTGAACGGGTTCGTCTCCAAGGAGACGATGCTCTCCGAGGTGCTGGCGACACGCTGGGGGGACGGCTGGCTGCTGTGGGGAATCGTCGTCTTGGCGACGATCTTCTCCGCGGCCTACGCGTTCCGGTATTTTTCGGCGCTCTTCTTCGGGCCGTTGCGCCTTCCGGAAGGACGACGTCCGCACGATCCTCCGGCGCTGCTGTGGGGGCCACCCTTGGTCCTGGTCGTGGCGGTGGTGGCGTTGGGGCTGTGGCCCGGTCTGGCCGAGCCCTTGCTCGTTGCGGCGAGCGCGGCCGCCGCGGGGAGCGGCCGTGAGTGGCCGGAGCTCGCGCCGTGGCATGGGTTCGGCGCGCCGCTCGTGGTGTCGGCCGCGGCCTTCGTTTGTGGTGCGGCGCTGGTGTGGCGCTACCAAGCGCTGTCTTGCCGGGTGCTTGCCTGGGCTTTGCCGCTCGATGGACGAAGGGCGTTCTTCGCCGCGCAGGAAGGGTTGGTGCGGGGGGCGCACTGCCTCGTCGCTCGCCTGCACTTGGGGGTACTGGGGCGCTACGTGCTGCTGCTCGCCCTGGTGAGCCTCCTTGCGCTCGCGCTGGGTTGGGGTACAGGGGAGGGCTGGCAGCCGCAGCGCCCGCCCACGCCCGCCAACGGACTGGCCTGGATCTTCGCCGGCCTTGCGCTCGTGGCCACCGCCGCCGTGCTGCGCTGGCATCATGAGCGACTGCGGGCGGTGCTGCTCATCGGAGTGGTGGGGCTGGTCGTTTCGCTCGCTTTCCTCCATGCGTCCGCGCCGGATCTGGCGCTTACTCAGATCGCGGTGGAGGCGGTAACCACCGTGCTGCTCTTGCTTACGCTGTTCTTCCTGCCACAGCAGGATGCACCCCGGGCGTCGGCACCGCGAGGTGCGGCGGTGGTGGCGATACTCGTCGGCCTGGCGGTGGGGCTGCTCGCCTGGGTGATGATGCGCAATGAGGCCCCCACCCTGGCCGAGTATTTCTGGAGCCGTTCGGTACCAGAAGGCGGAGGGCGCAACGTGGTCAATGTGATCCTGGTTGATTTCCGCGGCTACGACACCTACGGCGAGATCACGGTGCTTGGCATCGCCGGACTGGTGATCTATGCCCTGCTGCAGGGGATGCAGGAGGGGCCGGCGCGCGAGGGGCTTCGCGCCTGGCATTTCCCCTTCGCCCTCTCGCCCACGCGCCATCCGCTGCCTTTCGCCGTGACGGCGCGGGTGATGTTGCCTTTCCTGCTCACGGCCGGGGTCTATGTGTTCTTGCGTGGGCACAATGCCCCGGGCGGCGGGTTCATTGCCGCGCTGCTCGTGGCGCTCGCCTTCCTGATCCAGTACATGGCGAGCGGCCTATGCTGGACGATGCAGCGCCTGCGCGTCGATGCCCATCTGTGGATCGGTGCGGGCTTGCTCGTGGCCGGCATCACCGGCATGGCGGCGATGGGCTTGGGCGCGTCCTTTTTGCGCAGTGCCCATGGAGAAGTGCATCTTCCGGGCATCGGGCCGGTGGCGCTGGCGAGCGCCATGGGGTTCGATCTGGGGGTGCTGCTGACGGTGTTCGGAGCGGTGACGCTGGCCTTGGCGCAGCTGGCGCGCCTGGGGCGGCTGGCGGGGTTTGCGCCGAACCGCACGCCCATGGATCCGGACGTGTCGCCGGAGTCGTCGAGGGAGGAATCGTGAGATGGAAGGCTTGTTCGCCGTGCTCATCGGGGCGCTGACCGCCGCCGGGCTGTATCTGTGCTGTCTGAGGCAGGTTTTTCTCGTGGTGCTGGGTCTGTCGCTGCTCTCCTACGCCACCAACCTCTTCGTCTTCGTCGCGGGACGGCTGAGCTTGGGCGCGCCGCCGATCTGGGAGGAAGGCGTGACGCGCTTCGCCGATCCGCTGCCGCAGGCGCTGGTGCTCACGGCCATCGTCATTTCCTTCGGGATGACGGCGCTCCTGGTGGTGCTGGCGATCCGGGCGCGCTTCGAGGCGGGCGAGGAGCGCATCGACGTGCCGCCGGTGACGCGCGCGACGGAGACGGACCGGTGACGGCGCATCTGCCGGTCTTGCCGGTGCTGATTCCGGCGGTGAGCGCGGCAGTGATGGTGGCGCTCACGCGCCAGGACGTGGTGCTGGCGCGCGTGCTCGCCTTTGCTTCGGCCGCCGCCCAGATTGGAGTCGCCATCCTACTCTTCGCCGCGGTGCGCGAGGGCGAAATCCTCGTCTATCGGCTGGGGGACTGGCCGGTACCCTACGGCATCGCGCTGGTGGCCGATCGCCTGTCGGTGGCCTTGGTGCTGCTCACTGCCGGTTTGGGAGCCGTGCTCCTGCTGCAGGCGCTCTCTGCCTGGGACCGGGCCGGGCCGCATTTTCACCCGCTCTTCCAGTTCCAGCTCATGGGGATTTATGGCGCTTTTCTCACGGGCGACTTTTTCAACCTCTTCGTCTTCTTCGAGGTGATGCTGATCGCCTCCTACGGGCTGATGGTGCATGGCGGCGGCGCGGCGCGCCTGACGAACGCCATGCAGTACATGGTGGTGAACCTCATCGGTTCGACGCTCTTTCTCTTCGCCGTCTCGCTCGTCTACAACGCGGCCGGCACCCTCAATTTCGCCGATTTGGCAGTGCGCGTGCCGACGGTGCCGGCTTCCGATCGGGGCATCCTCATGGCCGGGGGGATGCTGCTGTGCGTCGTTTTCTTGCTGAAAGCGGCGGTGGTGCCGCTGCAGTTCTGGCTGCCGGGGGCCTACGGGCACGCGCCGGGGGTGGCGGCGGCGCTCTTTGCCTTGCTCTCCAAGGTCGGGGCTTATGCGCTGCTGCGCTTCGCGCTCGTCGGCCTGGGTCTGGGGCAGCTGGCGGCGCTGGAGCCGCTCGCCTGGCTTACCTTGTTGGCCGGGGCTTTGGGGGTGCTGGCCGCACCCACGCTGGGGGTGCTCGCCGGTTTTGCCTCCATCGCCTCGATCGGCGTGCTCTTCGTCGGGCTTGCGGGGGCGCAGGCGCCGCGCCTGGGGGCCGGGCTCTATTATCTGGTGCATTCCACCCTGGCTGGCGCCGCGCTCTTCGTGCTCGCCGATCTGGTGCGTGCGGCACGGCGCAAGGAAGGCGACGCCGTTGTCGGCGGCCAGAATTTCGCCGGACGGGCGCTGCTCGGCGGGGGCTTTTTCCTCGCGGCGATCGCGGCGGTGGGCCTGCCGCCGCTCTCCGGCTTCGTCGGCAAGATCGCGCTGCTGCGCAGCATCCCGGTGGAGGGGGGCGCCGGGGCAGCGAGCTGGGCCTTCGTGCTCGTGACGTCTTTCCTCCTGCTGCTGGGTCTGTCGCGGGCGGGTTCGCGGGTGTTCTGGAAGGCGCAAGGGGAGGCGCCGGCCGCGGCACGCGGACCGGCGGCGGGCGGCGTGGCGGTGCTCGCGCTGCTGTTCGCGGCGATGTTCGCCTGGGCGATCGCTGCCGAGCCGGCGCTCGCCTATTTCACGCAGGCAGCCCAGGCCCTGCTCGAGCCGGGTGCCTACGTGCAGGCGGTGACGGGGGCGGGGGTGTTCCGATGAGCGTTCGTGCGCGCCTGCGGCGCTGGCTGCCGCATCCGGTCTTGAGCCTGGCACTGATCCTGGCGTGGGTGGCGCTGCAAAACGAGTTCGCCGCGGCGCATTGGCTGATGGGTGCGATTGTGGGCGTGGTGATTCCGCGGCTCCTGCGCCCTTTCTGGCCGGATCCGCCGCCGGTGCGCTCGTGGCGCGCCGCGCTGGCCTATGCGGCCGTCGTGCTGTGGGACATCGCCAAGGCCAACGTGCAGGTGGCCGGCTGGGTGCTGCTGCGCCGGCCCGAGACGCTGCGCTCGAGCTGGCTCGTCGTGCCGCTGGAATTGCGCGTACCGGAGGCGATCACCTTGCTCGCGGGCACGATCACCATGACACCGGGCACGGTGAGCTGCGATCTGGCCGCAGACGGTTCGGCGCTGCTGGTGCATTGCCTGCACACCGAGGATGCGGCGGCGACGGTGGCCGAGATCAAGGCGCGTTACGAAGCGCGCCTGATGCGGATGTTCGGGGAGGATGAATCATGATCGAGATGGCGGCGTTGGTGGCGCTGGCGGCGTTCGGGTTGGGGGTGCTGCTGTGTGCCTGGCGGCTTTGGCGCGGCCCGGATCTGGTCGACCGGGTGCTGGCGATGGATACCTTGACGGTGAACGTGATCGCGCTCATCGTCACCTCGGGCATCTGGCAGGGAAGCTCGGTGCCGTTCGTGGCGGCGCTTTTTTTCGCCATGATCGGGTTCGTGTCGACGGTGGCGTTTTGCCGCTATGTGCTGCGCGGGCAGATCATCGAATAGGAGGGGCGAGATGGCGGATATGCTGGTCGCAGCCTTGCTGCTCGTGGGGGCGTTCTTCGGTCTGGTGGGCTCGTGGGGGCTGGTGCGGCTGCCGCAGACGATGCAGCGCCTGCACACGCCGACCAAGGCGACCACGCTGGGAGTGGGCGGAGTACTGCTCGCGTCGATCGTCTATTTCGGCGGTGTGCGCGGCGAGTGGTCGATCCATGAGCTGCTCGTCACCCTCTTTCTCTTCCTGACGGCCCCGGTTTCGGCGCTCATGCTCGCTCGGGCCTGGCTGCACCGCGAGCGGGAACGGGTGCGCGCAACGCTGCCCCGTCCTGGGGCGTCCGGCGTCGACTGGGGAGTGTACCAGCCGATACCGGAGGAAGCGGAGCACGGTGCCGCACCGAAGCGATAGGCTTCACTGCGCTCCGCGGATCATCCCCGCGGCCACCGTGTCCCAGGTGGCGGGGTCGAGGAGGAGGAAGCTGCCGGTATCGCGCAGCACCTCGTAGCGATCGGCGGCGATCGGTTGGGCGAGTTTGACGCGCACCCGGGCGATGTCGTTCATCGCGAGTTCGTGCGCCGGTACGCGCTCGAGCGTGGCCACGTCCAGGTTCCATTCGATCGCTTCGATCCGCGCCTGTACTTCGCGCGTGGTGTGGCGCAGCAGGTAGGTGCGCCGGGGGGCGAGAGGGGCCGGGTCGAGCCAGACGAGGTCGGCCTCTACGCCGCGGGCGAGCGTCGGGGCGGATTCGTCGGCGCGCACGAGGAGATCGCCCCGGCCGACGTCGAGATCGTCGGCGAGCCGGATCATGACCGAATCACCGGCGACGGCGTGCTCGCGCGGTACGCCTCCCACTTCGATGGCGGTCACGGTGCTGCGGCGCCCGGAGGGCAGCACGGCGATCTCCTCGCCCACGGCGAGCGTGCCGGCCGCGACCTGTCCCGCCAGGCCGCGGTAGTCGTGCAGCAAGGGGTCGGTGGATTCGCGCGGCCGGCAGACCCATTGCACGGGAAAGCGGAAGGGCTTGTCGCGCGCGCCGTCCTCGACGGGGGTGCGCTCGAGCACTTCCAGCAGCGTCGGGCCCAGGTACCAGGGCAGATGCTCGCCGCGCTCGACCACCATGTCGCCCAAAAGGGCCGACATGGGGAGGTAGTGGCGGCGCGCGCGCAGGCCGCTTGCCTCGGCGAAGTCTTCGAAGGCGTAGACCACCTCCTCGAAGGCGGCCGGGTCGAACCCGACGAGGTCCATTTTGTTGACCGCGATCGCCAGCGCCGGGATGCCGACGAGGTCGGCGAGCAGGGCATGGCGCCGGGTCTGGGCCGTGAGTCCCTGGCGCACGTCGACCAGCAGCACGGCGAGCTGGGCGGTGGAGGCGGCGGTGACCATGTTGCGGGTGTATTGCTCGTGCCCCGGTGCGTCGGCGATGATGAAGGTGCGCGCGCCGCTGCGGAAGTAGCGGTAGGCGACGTCGATGGTGATGCCCTGTTCGCGCTCGGCGATCAGCCCGTCGGTGACGAGCGAGAGGTCGGGGGCGGTGGCTCCGCGGCGCCGGCTGGTGCGTTCGATTCCCTCGAGAGTGTCGACCAGCAGCGCCCGGCTGTCGTAGAGCAGACGCCCGATGAGCGTGCTCTTGCCGTCATCGACGCTGCCGCAGGTGAGAAAGCGCAGTACGGTATCCATCAGAAATAACCCTCGCGTTTGCGTTGTTCCATCGACGCTTCGTGCGTCTGGTCATCGAGCCGGGTGGCCCCTCGCTCGGAGACGGTGGTCGCGGCGGTCTCGCGCAGGATTTCCTCGATCGTGCGGGCGCGCGATTCCACCGGCGCGGTGCAGGGGATGTCGCCCACCGTGCGAAAACGCACCCACAGCGTCTCCACCGTCTCGCCCTCGCGCGCCGGGGTGAGCTCGGTGACCGGTGCGAGCAGGTTGCCGCGGCGCACGCAGGGGCGGGGATGGGCGAAGTAGATCGAGGGCAGTTCCAAGCCCTCGCGGGCGATGTACTGCCATACGTCCAGTTCCGTCCAGTCGCTGATGGGGAAGGCGCGCACGTGCCCGCCCGGCGGGACCTTGGCGTTGTAGAGGCGCCAGAGCTCCGGACGCTGGTTCTTCGGATCCCATTGGCCGAACTCGTCGCGCACGCTGAAGACGCGCTCCTTGGCGCGGGCTTTTTCTTCGTCGCGGCGCGCGCCGCCGATGAGGCAGTCGAAACCGAACTCCTCGATCGCCTCGCGCAGGGTCACCGACTGATGTCGGTTGCGCGACTCGTCCGGACGAGCGAGGCGGACCGTGCCGCGGGCGATGGAATCTTCCACCGAGCGCACGATGAGCCGCTCGCCGAGTTCGGCGGCGCGCCGGTCGCGGAAGGCGATCACCTCGGGGTAGTTGTGACCGGTGTCGATGTGCAGCAGGGGAAAGGGAAAACGGCCGGGGCGGAAGGCTTTTTCGGCGAGCCGCAGCAGGCAGACCGAGTCCTTGCCGCCGGAGAAGAGCAGGGCGGGGTTCTGGCATTGCCCCGCCACTTCACGCAGGATGTGGATGGCCTCGGCTTCGAGCCGGTCGAGATGGGTGCGGGGGGCGATCATCGGGTCTCTCCGGTGAGGACGGGGCGGCGGTGCAGGCCGCATTCCTTGTGTTCGGGCCGTTCCCACCACCAGCGTCCGGCGCGCGGGTCTTCGCCCACGGCCACGGCTCGGGTGCAGGGGGCGCAGCCGATGCTGGGGTAGAAACGCTCGTGCAGGGGGTGGAAGGGCACGCCGTGGTGGCGCAGGTAGGCCCAGACGTCGCGCGCGCTCCAGTCGGCGAGCGGGTTGAACTTCGCCAGCCCGTGCGCTTCGTCCCATTGCTCCGGCGGCAGGTCGCTGCGGGTGGGAGATTGCTCGCGGCGCATGCCCGTGATCCAGGCTCGCTTGCCGGCGAGCGCCCGGGCGAGTGGGCGCACCTTGCGCGCGTCGCAGCAGGCAAGGCGCGCTTCGAGCGAATCATAGAATCCGTTGATGCCATGGCGGGCGACGAAGGCTTCCACGTCCTCGGCCTGCGGGGCGAAGAGCTGCAGACGCAGGCCGTAGTGCGCTTCCACCCGGGCGATCAGAGCATAGGTCTCCTCGTGCAGACGGCCGGTGTCGAGCACGAAGAGGCCGATGGAGGGGGCGTGGCGGGCGATGAGGTCGGTGAGTACCATGTCCTCGGCGCCGAGGCTGCTCGCGAGCACCGCCGGGGCGTGCTCGCGGGCGATGCGCTCGAGAAGGGCGATGGCGGCCTCGGTTTTTTTGTCGAGCGCCGCCAGTTCGGCGGCATCGAGCCGGGGGCGGGTGGGATCGCTCATGGGGTTCGCTCCTCGGCAAGTCCGCGCGCCCGGCGACGGAAAAGCGGCTCGGGTACGGCGGCGCTCGCCTGATAGGGTTCGGGGAAGACGGTCAGCAAACGGGTGCCGTCGCGCTCCAGGGTTGCACGGTCGTAGCGGGCCGGGTCGGGAACGAAGCCGTCGAAACCGCAGCGGCGAAGATAATCGAGCTGGTCGAGCAGGAAGGCACCGAAAGCGGTGAGCCGGCCATGCCAGCCGCGCCGACGCAGGCGCGTGGCCTGGCTGAAGGCCCGTCCGTCGGTGAATTTGGCAAAAGGCAGCACGATCTCCCCGAGCCGGGCGCATTCTTCCGCCGTGAGGATCGGTTCTTCTTCCGGAGCGAGCCACACCCGCCGCGGCAGGGGTGATGCGCCCGCGGCGAGCGCCTCGCGCCAGGCCGGGAGTGCCAGCACGGCGTCCGCTTCGTCGAGCGCGGCTTCCCAGGCCGATACCAGCACCGCGCGGTAGGCAGAGACGCGGCCGTCGAGCTCAAGCTTCCACATCGGCGGCCTCCTGGAGCGCGGGGTGACGGGCGGCGGGGGTACCGGCATAGACGGCCTCCTTGAAAGGCGCAGGCCCCAGACGGTCGAGCGTGTCGAGGAAGGTCTCGCCCGGGGCGCGTCGGGCGCGGTAGGTTTCGACCAGGGTGCGCGCCACGCGCGGCATGTCCTCGGCGCGGAAGGCCGGCCCGATCACCTTACCCAGCCGCGTGTCGTTCCCCTGCCGTCCGCCGATCGTCACCTGGAACCATTCCTCGCCGTTCTTATCCACCCCGAGCACGCCGATGTGCCCCACGTGATGGTGGCCGCAGGCGTTCATGCAGCCCGAGACGTTGATCGACAGCGGTCCGATGTCTTCCAGCTCCGCTTCGGTGAACTCGGCGAGCAGCGCCTGCGCCACCGGAATCGAGCGGGCGTTGGCGAGGGCGCAGTAGTCACCGCCGGGGCAGGAGATGAGATCGTGCGCGAGGCGGAAGCTCGGATGCCCGAAACCGAGCGCGCGTGCTTCGCGCCACAGTCCCGGCAGCGTTTCCTCGCGCACCCAGGCAAGCGCCAGGTTCTGCTCGTGCGTGACGCGGATCTCGCCGTCGCCGTAGCGTTCGGCCCAGTCGGCGATCGCCTCCATCTCATCGGCGGAAACGTCGCCCGGGGCGCTCGCTGCGCGCTTGGTGGTGAGCACGACGAGGGCGTAACCCGGCTGACGCTGCAGGTGCACGTTGCGCTGCCGCCAGCGCGTGAAGGCCGGCCATTCGTCCGCGCCGAGCGAGGCGACGGCAGGCAGCTCGGTTTGCCGCGCCCGCACGCGGCGCAGATCGTCGAAGTGCGCTGCCACGCGTTCGATCTCCTCGCGCGTGGGCCGCAGGGCCTCGCCCTGGGCCGCGAGTTCGGCGCGGTAGGCATCGACCTCGGCGCGAAAGGCGTCGACGCCGATCGCCTGCACCAGGATCTTGATGCGCGCCTTGTAGAGGTTGTCGCGCCGCCCATGGCGGTTGTAGACGTGCAGGATCGCTTCCAGCACGGTGAAGAGTTCCTCGGCCGGCACCTCGTCGTAGAGGAGTTTGCCCAGGATCGGCGTGCGTCCCAGCCCACCGCCCACGAAGACGCGCACCCGCGGCAGGAGGGGATCTTCGCCCGGCAAGAGTTCGAGGCCGATGTCGTGGGCCCGGACGAGCACGCGGTCTTCCTCGGCTCCATGCACGGCGATCTTGAACTTGCGCGGCAGGAAGGCGAACTCGGGGTGGAAACTCGACCATTGGCGGATCAGTTCGCACCAGGGGCGCGGATCGACGCGCTCATCCGGGGCCGCGCCGGCAAACGGATCGGTGGTGAGGTTGCGGATGCAGTTGCCGGAAGTCTGGATGGCGTGCAGCCCCACTTCGGCCAGACGCTCGAGGATGTCGGCCGTGTCCTCCAGCCGGATCCAGTTGAACTGGATGTTCTGCCGGGTGGTGAAGTGACCGTAGCCGCGGTCGTAGCGGCGGGCGATGTTGGCCAGCATCCGTAGCTGCCGCGCCTCCAGCAGTCCATAGGGAATGGCCACGCGCAGCATGGGCGCGTGGCGCTGGACGTAGAGGCCGTTTTGCAGGCGCAGCGGGCGAAATTCGTCCTCGCCGAGCTCACCGGCAAGGAAACGGCGCAGCTGGTCGCGATACTGGGCGACGCGGGCCTGCACCATGGCTTGATCCCAGGAATCGTAGCGGTACATGCAAGTTTCCCCTATGCGATGGCGGCAGTGTAGCGGCCGCCTCTGGCGCATAACAGGCGATTTGCGTTAGACTTCGATAACCGGCGGTTATTAGGAAACGGTGATGAACCTGCAGCAGATCCGCTACGTCGTCGAAGTGGTGCAGCACAATTTGAACGTGTCCGAGGCGGCCGATGCGCTCTTCACCTCGCAGCCCGGCGTCTCCAAGCAGATCCGTGCCCTCGAGCAGGAGCTGGGCGTGGACATCTTCGTGCGTCACGGCAAGCGCTTCACCGCGCTCACCGAACCGGGGCGCCAGATCGTGGCGATCTGCGAGCGCATGCTGCGCGACATGAACCACCTGCACGCGGTGGCGGAAGAATTCTCGCGCGCCGACGAGGGGGTGCTGTCGATCGCCACCACCCACACCCAGGCGCGCTATGTGCTGCCGACGGTGATCCGCAACTTCCGCGAGCGTTTTCCCAAGGTGCGCTTCTCCCTGCACCAGGGCAGCCCGCGGCAAGTGTGCGAGATGGTGATCGCCGGCGAGGCCGATCTGGCCATCGCCACCGAAGGCATCGGCGATTTCCCCGAGCTGGTCGAGCTCCCCTGCTACCAGTGGACGCACGCACTGGTCGTGCCCAAAGGCCACGAGCTCGCCACGTTGGAGCCGCTCACCCTGGAGGCGATCGCCCGCCATCCCATCATCACCTACGACGGTGCCTTCACCGGGCGCGATCACATCAACAAGGCTTTTCTCGGGCGCGCCCTCAAGCCAGAGGTGGTGCTCACGGCGATCGACTCGGATGTCATCAAGACCTACGTGCGCATGGGGTTGGGCGTGGGGATCCTGGCGAAAATGGCCTTCGACCCCGCGGCCGACGCCGACCTCGTCTGCCGCGACCTGGGGCATCTGATCGAATCGAACACGACGCGCATCGGCGTCCTGCGCGACGCCTACCTGCGCGGATTCGTCTTCGCTTTCATCGAAGCCTTCGCGCCGCACCTCAAGCGCGACGTGGTGGAGCGGGCATTGCGGGGGGACGGGGAGGATTACGGTTTGTGATGGGCTCCGCCCTCATAGGCCGGCAGATGCCAGCCCCGCGTGATGCCCAGCCCGCGCAGCGCCAGGGCCGTGCCGGCGCCGGCGGCGAGCGTGGGATCGTGGGGCCAGCCGGCCTTCAGTCCGAGGACGTAGACCGCCGCCCCGGCCGCGGCGGCGGAAGCGTAGATCTCGCGGTGCAGGATCATGGGGATCTCGTTGCAGAGGATGTCACGCAGCAGCCCGCCAAAGCTGGCAGTCATCATGCCCATCACCACGGCGATGAATCCGTTGGCTCCAGCCGAGAGCGCGGCTTGCGCACCGATGAGGGCGAAGACCGACAGACCCACCGCGTCGGCCCAGTCCAGCAGCCGGCTCCAGCGCACCGGGCGTGCCGGACGCGGTGCGAATCGCCCCCAGACGAACACCGCCCAGGCGGCGAGCAGAGTGATGACGAGATATTCCCACTGCGTGATCCAGTAGACGGGGCGATCGAGCAGCAGGTCGCGCAGCGTGCCGCCGCCGATGCCGGTCACCGTGCCGATGAGGGCAAACCCCACTGGGTCGAGCCGTTTGCGCGCCGCGGTGATCCCCCCAGAGAGGGCGAACACCGCTACGCCCGCGTAGTCGAGCCACTGGATGAGCGTCATCGGGCGGCGGGCGGGCAGGGCGAGGGGGGGCGGCTGCCCGCTGCGCAGGGGAGCGCCGGATTCATTTCAGCTGCTTGCCTTCGCCGTCGAATACGCTCAGCACCAGCGGGATGCCGGCGGCCACGCTCTGGCCGACGACGCAGAATTCCTCGAATTGCCGCAGGATGCGGTCCAGATGCTGCAGGGCGGCGGCGGGCGCCCCGATTTCCAGGCGCACGTGGATGCGACGCACGCGCAAGCGGCCGGCCTCGTTGCGCCCCATCTCGGCGCTCGCCTCGGCGCGTACGCCCTGCGGATCGTTCTTGAACTTCGTCAGGGCGAAATAGAGGCTCGAGGCCATGCAGTTGCCCACGGCGGCAAGGAGCAGGTGGGTGGGTGCGGGACCCGTACCCTTTCCTAGTGGCGGCGGCTCGTCGGTGAGCAGCGGCGACATGCCTTCGCCGAAACGCACTTCGAACTGGAACCCTTCGATCTGGCGCAGGCTGACGCGCGGCGGGATCTTCTCTTCCATGGTCGCTCCTTCCGAAGAATGGGTGGTGTCAATGGTAGCACCGGCGGCCGTCAGTGTGTCCCCGCATGCCCTGTCGGCATGAGCCCGGCCCAGACGAGGATCTCGTCGAGGTAGTCGTTCCAGCGGGTGAAACTGTGATCGCCCCCTTCGAGCACCGTCTGCTTCGCGCCTTGGTAGAAGGCAATGGTCTGGCGGTGATCGAGCAGCTCGTCGCCCAGCTCTACCATCAGCCAGATCCGCTCGGGATGCTCCAGGCGATCGCGCTCCAGCGCCCGCAGCTGCGCCACGTGTTCCGACGTCCACTCGAACGTCTCGCCGGTGTAGAGGTTGGTGAGCCGGCCCACGTAGGCGGAAAGCCCCCGCGACGGATGGACCACCGGATTGACCGCCACCGCCCGCACGCCCAACTCCTCGGCGAGCCGGGTGGCGTAGAAACCACCCAGCGAGCTTCCCACCACCGTCGGCAGCCGTCCTGTGTGCTCGGCGAGCCGCGCCACTTCGGTGCGCAGCATGGCCATCGCCTCCGCCGGAGCCACCGGCAGCTGGGGGCAGCGGAACGCGTCGGCGAGCCCTTTGGCCGCCATGTGCGCGGCGAGCGCCCTCGCCTTCACCGATTGCGGCGAGGAGCGGAAACCGTGGAGGTAGAGGATCATCAGGAGGCGTCCTTTGAGGGGGAAAGCAAACCGGCTTCCATCGCCGCGATGCGGGTGAGCGCCGCCCAGTCGAGCGCCTCTCCGCCCTGGGCCATCAGGGCGAGGAAGCGGTCGCGCACGAGGCTCGCGAGCGGCATGGGCGCCGCGGCGCGTTCGGCCGAAGCGAGCACGAAGCGCATGTCTTTCAGCCCCAGCTTGGCCGCGAAGCCGGCAGGGGAGAATCGCTCTTCGGCCACGATGCGGCCGTAGTTTTCATAGACCGGCGAGCGAAAGAGCCCGTTGATGATCTCGAGAAACTGCAGCGGCTCGATACCGGCCTTGCGCATCAGGGCATAGGATTCGCCCAGCGCCTCGAGAAGCGCCATGATCATGAAGTTGCCCGCGAGCTTGACGACGTTGGCCAGTTGGGGTTGCGTGCCGACGACGTGCACGGCTTCGCCGATCGCCTCGAAGATCGGACGA
This sequence comes from Tepidiphilus thermophilus, assembly GCF_001418245.1. Taxonomy (NCBI): domain Bacteria; kingdom Pseudomonadati; phylum Pseudomonadota; class Hydrogenophilia; order Hydrogenophilales; family Hydrogenophilaceae; genus Tepidiphilus; species Tepidiphilus thermophilus. Next base: position 15,779 of record NZ_LIPU01000004.1, on the reverse strand, counting down.
GCGCATTCGACGAACTGCGGTGTTCCGGCGACGACCACGCGCAGTTTGCCCGCCGCGGCGGCCTCGGGCCGGCCGAACACCGGGGCGGAGACGAAACCGTGCCCGGCACGGGCGTGTTCCTCGGCCAGCCGCACGACGAAAGCCTCGCTCAGGGTGCTCGACGAGACGTGGATCGCACCAGCAGGAAGCGCGGCAAAGGCGCCGTTCGCGCCGAAGAGCACCGTTTCCACCGCTGCATCGTCGGCAAGCATCGTCACTAGGGCATCCACACCCTGAACTGCCTCCGCGGGGCTGGCTGCCGGTTTCGCGCCTTGCGCCACCAACGGCTGCATCCGCTCCGGCGTGCGGTTATAGACGACGAGCTCATGGCCAGCGCGCAGCAGGTTCTGTGCCATGCCGGAACCCATCCGGCCGAGACCGAGAAAAGCGATTTTCATGCCGTGGACCTCCTCAGGGATAACGGAATCATGATAGTCGAGATGAGGGGTGGTGCAACTTTCTTCCTGTAAATGTACCAAGTCGATGTCATTGAAATGTCAAGATCAGGCATGCGAGTTGAGATAGACCTTGTCGCTCATCCTTTCCTCGTTGCATTCGGCGAGCAGGGCCGAGGCGAGGAGTAGGCAGGACGCCGGGGTGGGAAAGATCTACTGCTGGCACCGATCCGGTCCAGCATGATGCCGCTTCCATTCAACTCGGTGTATCAAGTTGCACTCGTTGGCCTGTGTCACTGAATTTACAGCCGTTGCTGACGCACGTCGGAGAGTTGATCGATCGGGGTTGATTCCCCATGTTGTCAGGGGGCTAAATCGTCGTGTTGCCTGATTCCACCGATTGACGGCTTGGCGCAGCGGGAGGAGGGAACCTCAGGACCCAGGGTGTCCGACGACAACGCCTTCGTCGAATCGCTCTTCAAGACGGCGAAGTACCGCCCCGAATTCCCGGCGCGCGGCTTCGCCAGCCTGGACGAAGCCCGTTGCTGGGGACAGAACTTTGTGCACTGGTACAACGTCGAGCATCGCCACAGCGGCCTGCGCTACGTCACCCCCGCCCAGCGACATGCAGGGGAAGACCACGCGATCCTGGCGGCACGGCACCAGACCTATCTGCAAGCCCGCGAACGTCACCCGGCACGCTGGTCCGGGCAGACACGGGACTGGACACCGATCGGGGCCGTCACGCTCAACCCGGAACGGGACAGCGTCGTTCAGGACTCTACCCAAGCTGAAATAGAAGGCAGGTGATGGCATGAATCAGGCGACAACTATCTTGACTTGCCCGAGGTACGTGCTCAAGAGGCAAAGGCCGGAATCCGCGCCAATGCTGGGGGAATGAGCAAAAAAATCCCAACCGATAAGGGTTGGGATTTTTGGTGTTGGTGGTGGAACGCGGAACCGAACCCGCGTCCCACTCCCGAGCCAGATCGTAACGCCTGGGCCTTGAGGGCGTGGATTCGATGATTTGGCCGCCAGAGAGTCGTTGAGTAACGCGTCAGCGCTATGCCGAGCTTGGCTTCTTGGCAGAACAGCGCGTTCATGAGACTCCTGCCAACAACAACGTCAGTCCATGACGCCGGTCACCCCCGCCACTTCCCTCCAAACGCCTGGAGAGCCACCCATCCCGAGCTTCGGCAAGGCAGCAGACCGAGGCGGATTGCCGACTTGCATCGCATTGCCGAAGCCGAGTCGATACTGTAGAATGCAGTACATTTGCAGTGGCTTCCGGAGAGGCTATGGCCGCAAGCAAGACCGCTACGCTGACCTTTCGGATCGATCCCGCTCTCAAGGAAGCGCTGCGCCTCGCGGCGAATCTCGAACATCGGTCCATCGCCAACATGGTCGAGGTCCTGATTCGCGACTATTGCGAACAGCGAGGGGTCGAGATTCCGCCCTCCGACGAAGCCGAGAACAACAGCGGAGTGCGCTCATGATCAAGACGGTCAAGCAGGCCTGCCGGTTCAATCCGATCATCCGGGACTACCGGATGAGCCAGGGGATCGAGAATCTGGCAGAGCTCATCAATGACGAGGGGGATGGGCGGGAGTTCTTCTCGCGCAACTTCGTCACGCACGGCATGGAGCAGCTGTTCCGTGAGGGGCTGCTGCGCTTGTCGGGCAAGTCAGATCAGGCGGTCTTCGAGCTCACCCAAGCCATGGGTGGCGGTAAGACGCACATGATGATCGCGCTCGGCCTGCTGGCGCGTCACCCGCACCTGCGTTCCGATGTCCTCCCTCCCGATCTCGCTGCCCGTGTGGACTTTGGCACGGCACGTATCGCCGCCTTCAACGGTCGCAACAATCCGGACAACTACATCTGGGGTGAGATCGCAAGCCAGCTTGGCGCCGAAGATGCCATCAAGCCCTACTGGGCCAACGGTCCCAAGGCCGTCGATCAACGCAAGTGGAAGGAAATCATCGGCGACAAGCCGACCTTGATCCTGCTGGACGAGCTGCCACCCTATCTCGACAACGCCAGCACCCAGGTGTTCGGTCAGGGCACGCTGGCCAACATGGTGGTCTACAGCCTCTCCAGCTTGATGAGCGCGGCGCTGGAGTTGCCCAACTGCGCCATTGTCGTTGCGAATCTCTCGGGTAGTTACAAGGCGCAGACGAAGGCCCTTGCCGACGCAATCTCCAATCTTCAGCAGGAGACGCGCCGTCAAGCGATGACCATCACACCGGTGCAACTGGCCGGCAACGAGATCTACGAGATCCTCAAGAAGCGGCTCATCGACGAGCTGCCCGACGAGCGCGTCATCGCGGATGTGGCCGAAGAGTACGCCCAGCAGATCAAGAAGGCCGAAGACGGCGGCTACATCGTGGCCAGCAGCATCGAGCAGATTGCCGAGCAGGTGCGCGAGACCTACCCCTTCCACCCCTCGTTCAAGCACCTTGTCGCGCTGTTCAAGGAGAACGAAGGGTTCCGCCAAACCCGTGGCCTGATGCAGTTTACCGCCCGACTCCTCAAGAGCGTCGAGGAGCGCGAGACGGATGACGTCTTCCTGATCGGCACGCAGCATCTCAACCTCAACGACGATCAGGTCAAGGACGAGATCGAACGCATCGCACCGAAGCTGATGCCGGCCGTCACGCGGGACATCGCCGACAACGGCAACGCAATTGCCGAACACATCGACGACGAGCTGGGCTCTGATGCCGCGCGACAGGTGATGACCCTGCTGCTGGCCTCGAGCCTGTCCCGCGCGGTTGGGGGGCGGATCGGCCTTTCCGAGAGCGAGCTCATCGAGTTCCTGGCTGCCCCGCAGCGCAAGCCTGACGAATTCCTTCAGGCTATGCAGCGGCTGCGGGAGGCCGCCTGGTACCTGCACCGTGAAGAGCAACGCTTCTTTATCAAGGAAACGGAGAACCTCTCGCGCCAGATCGAGCGCAACGCTAAGGAGGTCCCTCAGCCCAAAATCGATCAGGCGCTGATCAATCGTCTCACCGGCATCCTTGAGCCGGTTCGCAAGATTGCATACCAGGATGTGCAGGTCCTGCCCAAGCTCGATGAATTGAAGCTCTCCGGCCCGCGGACGCTCATCGTCATCAAGCCCGATGGCAAGGTTCCGCCGAGCGAACTTCAGAACTTCTTCGACTATCAGCAGGAGAAAAATAACCTGCTGGTGCTCACGGGCCAGGACAGCCATTTGGCGGATGCGGTCGAAGAGCGTCTGCGCGAGCTCTACGCCATCGAGCAGATCCACAAGCGCCTTCGCCCTGGCGACACGCTATTCGAAGAGGCCCGCGACCGGCTGGAAGAGGCGGAAGACCGCTTCGGCAAGGCCCTGTCGGCGGCCTACAACCGCCTCTACTTCCCGGTGAACGACCCGGTCGATGGCCGTGACGTTTTAGCCGGCGTCACCATCGATCAGGGGTTGAAGATCGGCCAGGGCGATCAGTCCGCCGAAGCTCAGATCGAGAGTCTGCTCGCAAGCCCCAGAGCGGATTACAAGCTCGTGCGAGAGCTGACGAAGGACAACCTGGACGAGTACTTCGCGCAGGCCGAGGAGTACCTCTGGCCCTCCGGCAAGGACAACCGCCGCACGCCGTGGAAGGACGTCGTCACGCGCGCCAAGTGCTCGCCCATCTGGCCCTGGATGCCGGGCGCGAGCGGCCTCGACGCCCTCAAGACGGAGGCGTTGAAGCAAGGTCGCTGGCGTCTCGGTGAAGACGGCTACATCGAGAAAGGCCCCTTCCCCAAGGACAAGGCCACGGTCAATGTGTCCGTCGTCAACGTCAAGGCCGACTCGGGAGAGACGGTGTTGAGTCTGACGCCTCGCCATGCGGGCGACAGCCCGGTGGTCTATTGGTCGACCAAGCCCGAGGTCACGGACAAGGACCAGAAGGTCGATGACCTCGACAACTTCACGACGACGGAGGGGACCCTCTACTTCTGGGTGAAGGACACCACTGGGCAACATGAAAGCGCTCCAGCCGTGCGCTGGCTGGCCGACCTGAAGATCCGTCACCAGGTCGAACCGGCTGCCGACAAGCGCCGTGTGCGCCTCGAGGCCACCCCGCGGGCAGATCTCTACTACACACTGGACGGGTCCAACCCTAAGGACGGCACTCGGTACGACGGCCCCTTCGAGATCGGCCCCGGTGCTTATCGCCTGCTGGTGTTTGCACGGGCGGGCGAAGCCAACAAGACGGCCGACTTCCAGATCCCGGCCAGCGGCGATAAGACGGTCCAGATCGTCGATGCCAAGCCGGCCCGTCTACAGAGCAAGCGCGTGTCTCTGGACACCACCGACCGTGTGTTCGGGGTCATCAATCGCTTCCGCGATCAGCCCGGAACGCGTTTCAAGGGCGTTCGCATCGAGATCGGCGAAGGCGAAAACACCGTGACCGTGCGTTTCCAGGAGCGCGAGGTCACGGCCGCCATGATCGAAGGCGTCGTCAACAGCCTTCGCGACGTTCTGGGTGAGCCCGAAGCCTTGGTCAACATCGCCATCGCTGAAGGCATTCAGTTCGACACGGGCTTTGCGCTCAAGGAGTTCGCGAAGATTGCTGGTGTTGAGCTCAAGCCGGGCGACGTGAGCCAGGAGGAATGACCATGACGCGAGCCAAGGCTGCAGCAACCCGGACGCCAGCAGGGCGTGCGCAAGTCCAGCATACGCTGGGCTTCGGGGTGCCCGCGACCTCGGACCCGCATCACTTCAAGGTGCTCATCCCCAAGAGCAGCACGGGCAAGGTTCAGATCAGCGAGTACCTCGGGCTGCAATCGGCCTCGGCGGACACCGCGGTGATCGACCGCGTCTTGCTCGACCGGCCGCGCTGGACGGCCATCCGTGCCGAGGTGCAGCGGGCCTTCAACGCACGCCTCACCGCGCACGGATTGAAGCCCAGTGCATGGAAGATCGGCGAGAACCCTGTGGATAGGCTGCTCGGCAAGGAGCTTTGCGTCCTGGCCTGGGCCGTCGAGCAGATGGAGGCATCCAAGATCCCCGTCGCCGTGAGGAACTGGCTGGCGCTTCGGCCCGAGGAGCGCTGGTGGCTGTTTGGCATGACCGCCATGGCCACTGGCGGCGTCATGGACGCCGGCAAGGGGTGGCGCATCGCGCTTCAGCATGCCCTGGGTGATGTCGCGCAGAGCGATTTGCTCGGCACCCGCGCCCGCCGCGGCCGCAACGACCGCGACGACAACCGGCTATCGCTGGACCTGTTCGGGGACGACACGGCATGACCAACGGCCTCGTACCCCCGCAGCCCAAGATCTACCACATCGCCCATGTGGATCGTCTGCCCTCCATCGTGGCCGACGGCTTCCTCTGGTGCGACGCGGCGGTCATTCGTCGTGCGCCCGCGGGTACGACCATCGGCATGAGCAGCATCAAGCAGCGGCGCTTGACCCTGACACTGAACAGCCACCCCGACCTGCACGTGGGCGACTGCGTGCCGTTCTACTTCTGCCCGCGCTCGGTGATGTTGTACCTGATCCACCAGGGCAATCATCCGGAGCTGGGTTATCGCGGTGGACAGGCCCCGATCCTGCATTTCGAAGCCGATCTGCACGCCACCGTTGCTTGGGCACAAGCCCAACAGAGGCGGTGGGCCTTCACCCTCTCGAACGCTGGTTCGTACTTCTTCGAGGACCGTTGCGATTTGGCACGCCTCGACGAAATCGACTGGGTGGCTGTTCAAGCGCGGGATTGGCGGCAGTGCAAGGAAGGCAAGCAAGCCGAGTTTCTGCTGGAGCACAGCTTTCCCTGGCACCTGATCGAGCGCGTTGGCGTACTCAATCGCACGATCTACCAGCAAGTTGTGAACGCCCTTCCGGTAAACGGACACCGACCTACGGTCGAAATCCGCCCGGATTGGTATTACTGAGAAATGAGAGGGGCACAGCCATGATCGAGTTCACCTCGGGCGACATCCTCAAGTGCGAGGCGGACGCGCTGGTCAACACCGTCAACTGTGTCGGTGTGATGGGGCGTGGGATCGCCTTGCAGTTCAAGAACGCCTTCCCCGAGAACTTCAAGGCTTACGAGGCTGCCTGCAAGCGCCAGGATGTGCAGCCGGGCCACATGTTCGTCTTCGAGACGGGTCAGCTCACGCCGCCACGCTTCATCATCAACTTCCCAACCAAGCGCCATTGGCGCGGCAAGAGCCGCATCGAGGACATCGAAGCGGGCTTGGTCGATCTGGCCCGGGTCATTCGCGACAAGGGCATCCGCTCCATCGCCATACCACCGCTGGGCAGCGGCCTGGGGGGCTTGGACTGGAGCAAGGTGCGTCCACGCATCGAGCGAGCGCTGGGGCAACTGGAGGACGTGCACGTGCTCGTGTTCGAGCCCAACGGCGCGCCCACCACTGACAAGATGGCGCATGGGCGCGAAGTGCCGGCCATGACCGCCGGTCGTGCGGCCCTGGTCGAGTTGATCCACCGTTATCTCGGCGGCTTGCTCGACCCCTTCGTGACCTTGCTGGAGGTGCACAAGCTGATGTACTTCATGCAGGAGGCAGGAGAGCCGCTGCGCTTGAAGTACGTCAAGGCGCCTTATGGCCCCTACGCCGAGAACCTGCGCCACGTGCTGCGCACGGTCGAGGGACACCTGATCGCCGGTTACGCCGACGGCGGCGATGCGCCCGACAAGCCGCTGACGCTGGTTCCCGGCGCCATCCAGGAGGCATCCGCCTTCCTCGACCAACATGCCGACAGCCGTGAACGCTTCGAGCGTGTCACCCGCCTCGTCGAGGGCTTCGAGTCGCCCTATGGCCTCGAGCTGCTCTCGACCGTGCATTGGGTCATGACGCACGAGGGGGTCAGCCAGCTCGACGACGTGGCCGCCCGCATCCACGCCTGGAACCCGCGCAAGCGCCAGTTTACGCTCCGACAGATCGCCATCGCCGCCGACAGACTCGCCTCCCAAGGCTGGGTGCAGGCAGCGACCGCTTGAAGATCACCTTGCCATGCATGCACAAACAAGAACCTCCCTCACCCCCCTGGCGCTCAAGGACGCCCCGGCACTGATTGAAACCGTCTTTCCGGCACAGAAGGTGTCGTTTGAGGCGCAAACCGAGCGGGGTGCTGGGCGTGGCCAGACGCTGACATCGATCGGCTCGTACTGGAAGGGCCGCAAGCCGCTGATTCTGGTGCGCGCTATCGTGCTGGGCAGTCTCCTGCCGCCCACCGACGACGCAGAAGCCGACCTTGCCATCTTCGAGAAGTTGATGGCCTTCGACGACGAGGCGCTGGCACGTCGTGCACTCGCGGCCAACGCGTTTTCAGCGACCAAGTTGCAGGAACTGATCCCGATCAGCGATCCGGAGCGCTACTTTAGCGGGCGCGGCTGGCGCCGGGATGTCACGGACGATGACAAGCTCGAACTCTACCGTCAGGCGCTGGCCACCTTCGCCAGCTACGAGGAAAAAGCGAGCCTGTGCAAGCGCCCGGAGGAGGTGGATCAAGACTGGCTCTACGCGCCGGTGTGGCCCCAGGTCAACCGTCATTACGCTCATCTGGGGATCAAGGCGCATTCCTTCCCGGAGTTGGTGGAGCAACTGGGCATCCTGCGCTATGGGCATCGTCCGCGCGTCGGCGACACTTTCTGCGGCGGCGGCTCCATCCCCTTCGAGGCGGCGCGTATCGGTTGCGACGTCTATGCCTCCGACCTGAACCCCATCGCCTGCATGCTCACCTGGGGGGCGCTGAACATCATCGGCGCCAATCCGCAACGTCGTGCTGAACTTGAACAGGCACAGCGCGAATTGGCAGTAGCAGTGGATGCCGAAATCATCCGCTTTGGCATTGAACATGACGAGCAAGGCAATCGGGCCAAGGCATATCTATATTGTCTCGAAACCCGCTGCCCGGAAACAGGCTGGAAAGTGCCAATGATCCAGGACCGGATCATTTCCAAGAATCGCGCCGTCATCGCTGTGTTGGAACCAGATCATGCTAATCGGCGATTCAACATCAAGGTCATCGAAGGCGTCTCGAATGACTTGCTAAGCGAGGCCAGGAAGGGAACTGTGCAGGGAGGCGATCTTGTTTACGAAATCGACGGCAAGAGCTATCGCACCCCCATCAAGACCCTGCGCGGGGACTATCGGCTGCCTGATGGCAGCACGGGCAATCGGCTGCGCCGCTGGGAAAAACACGATTTCAAGCCGCGCCCGGAAGACATCTTCCAGGAGCGGCTCTATTGCATCCAGTGGATCAAGAAGGAAACGATCGACGCCGCCCGCCAAGAGACCTGGTTTGCCGAGCCCACCGAGGCGGACCTGGAACGTGAGCGCAAGGTGGAGACCATCGTCGCCAAGAACCTTACCCGCTGGCAGGAAGAAGGCTTGGTGCCCGACATGGCCATCGAGCCGGGGTACAACACCGACCAGCCGATCCGCGAGCGCGGCTGGACGCATTGGCATCATCTGTACACACCCAGAAATCTGCTTCTCATGGCGACAATAAAGAAGCATGCGAGGACGCCTGACCTTGCGCTCCTTCATTGTGGCCAGGCTGACTGGAACTCCAAGAAAGTGCGCTGGGATCGCATCTCGCTTACCGCGCTTAACGCCATGACGGACCAAGCATTGGACACCAACGTCGATTGGCTTACCCGAAGTGGCTATGTGTTCTGTCATTCCCGAAATATGACGCTTCGGGACAGAGAAGTTTTTGCGAGGAACGTGCAAATCCAATCTCGCCCCGCGAACGAGATTGAGTGCAACGCGGAGATATTCATTACTGATCCGCCGTATGCAGACGCGGTGAATTATCATGAAATCACCGAGTATTTCATCGCCTGGATGCGCAAGAACCCGCCCAAGCCGTTCGACGAATGGGTCTGGGACTCGCGCCGCGCGCTGGCGATCAAGGGCGCGGGTGAAGAGTTCCGCCGTGGCATGGTGGCGGCTTACAAAGCCATGGCAGAGCACATGCCCGACAACGGAATGCAGTGCGTGATGTTCACGCACCAGGACACTGGGGTGTGGAGCGATCTGATCGGCATCTTCTGGGCGGCGGGCCTACAAGTCGTGGCCGCCTGGTACATCGCCACCGAGACCACCTCCGAGCTCAAGAAAGGCGGCTATGTGCAGGGCACGGTGATCCTGATGCTCAAGAAGCGACCCGCCGGCGAGCGCACGGGGTTCAAGCAGCGCATCTTGCCTGCCGTGCGGCAGGAGGTGGCGCGGCAGATCGAAACCATGATGCACCTCAACGACACGGTGAGGGCACATCACGGCGAGCCGGTGTTCAACGACTCCGACCTGCAAATGGCGGGCTATGCGGCGGCGCTCAAAGTGCTCACCGCCTACACCCACATCGGCGGCGAGGACGTGACGACTTTTGCTCTCCGCCCGCGGGCGCGCGGAGAAGTGACGGTCGTGGACGAGATCGTCCAACAGGCGGCAGAGACGGCGTCGAGCCTGCTGGTGCCCGAAGGCCTTGCCCCGGACACATGGGCCAAGCTCACCGGCATCGAGCGCTTCGTGTTACGCATGCTGGACATGGAGACGACCGGCGCGCAGAAGCTCGACAACTACCAGAACTTCGCCAAAGCCTTCCGTGTGGAGGACTACAGCCGCGTGATGGGCGACATGCGCCCCAATCACGCGCGGCTCAAGCGTGTGACCGAGTTCGCCTCGCGCGATCTGACCGACGCCACCGAGCTCGGCCCCACGCGCCTGGGCCGGCTCATCATCGCCTTGCAGCAGAGGCTCGAGGGCGCCGAGCCGCAAGTCATCGTCGAGCAGATCAAGAACGAGATGGCGGACTTCCTCGAGGTGCGGCCGCTTCTGGTGGACATGCTGGCCTTCATCGAGCGCAAGTCGCCGGAGGCCGAGGTGCGCAGCGCCGCCGAGGTGCTGGGGGCGCGGCTGAAAAATCTGCGTTTCGGGGCATAAGCGACGTCACAGGAGGACTGCCACGATGAATATCAACGCATCGATCATCGACCAGCGCTTGAATGGCGTAAGCGAGGAGATCAAAGACCGCGCCCGCGAGGAGCTGGGCGTGGAAGGACCGCAGCGGCTCAAATCGTTGGCCTTCGTCTATCTGTGCGTCAAGACCATGCTGGATCTGGACGATGACGAGACCTTTGATTGTCTGACTGACGGCGGCGGCGATTTCGGTGTCGATGCCCTACACATCTCGGAGGAAAACGACGGCGAATTCGGGGTTACGCTCTTCCAGGCGAAATACAAGCAAAGTCTGGATGCCGATGCGCATTTCCCCGGCCAAGGGATTGAAGCGCTGATCAATGCCATCCGCCATGTTTTCGACCCATCCTCCGATCTTGGGACGATCAATGACCGCCTGCGAGTCAAGGTGGAGGAAGCCCGTTCGCTCATTCGCGATGGCTACATCCCGCACGTGCGCGCCATCGCCTGCAACAACGGTCTGCGATGGAACGAAGATGCACAATTGGCCATCGAGCGCGCCGGTTTCGGCGGCCAAGTGACATGGGAACATGTCAATCATGACGTACTCGTGGGTATTCTGCAGCGGCCGAAACAAGTGGACGAGACCTTGCGCCTGACCGGCAAGGCGCTCGTCGAGGATCTCAACTTCAGCCGCGTGTGCATCGGCCGCATGCCCGTCACCGAGGTCGCCGCGCTCATGAAACGGCATGGCGAGCGATTGCTCGAGCGCAATATCCGCCGCTATCTCGGCCTGCACGGCAATCGCGTCAACGAGGGCATCAGAGCGACTTTGCGCTCCAACGAACCCGCCAATTTCTACTTCTTCAATAATGGCCTGACCTTGGTCTGCGACGATTTCGCTTATAACGCCCTGCAAGCGAGCGATTTTCAGATCCAGGTGGAGGACCTCCAAATCGTCAATGGCGGCCAGACCTGCATGACCATCCTCAAGACCTGCGAGGAGCTGGCGAAAGAGGGTAAAAACCTGCCTTCGGAAGCGAGCGTGCTCGTGCGGCTTTATAAGCTGCCGAAGTCGAACGAGGATCTCGTCTTGCAGATCACGCATGCCACCAATAGCCAGAACCCGGTGGACCTCAGGGACTTGCGCGCCAACGACGAGAAACAACGGCGCCTTGAACAAAGCATCGGGGATTTGGGCTTCACTTACAGAAGGAAACGGATAGATACCGCGGTCAAGCCCAGCGAAATCACCTCGGGCGCCGCGGCCGAGGCCCTGCTTGCCGTGTGGCGCAACAAGCCGCACCAGGCCAAATTCTTCACGCGCGAGCATTTCGGCAAGCTCTACGACACAATCTTCACCGATCAGACAAACGGCGCTCAGGTCATCTGCGCCGTTCTGTTGTACCGCATCGCGGAGAATCACCGCCGTCGCCCAGCCGAGGATGATCCGATCTTCGTCCGTTACGCCTCCTGTTTCATCGCCATGCAGATGGGACGCAGGCTACTCAGGGATCTCGGCTGCGCTCTCGATGGACTCGATCACCGCAATTTCGCCCAGGCCAAGCAAGCCATAGAAACCAGCGGCGAGAATTATTTCAAGAGCAGTGTCGCGGATGTGGAGAAAGCACTCAGGGGGCTCTACGGGGATGACTGGAAAGACAAGATATCGATCCAGCAGCTATCGGCGACATTCCGGCGCGGCGATTTGATTCAGCGGCTCCTCGATCTTGCCGTATAGTCTTGAAACAATGCTTGCAAGTGGGATGACATGAGCATCCGGCGCTTCTCTTCCCGCACCCATCGTCTCGATGCCAGCTTTCTGCTGCAGCATCTCAAGGGGGCGAGGAGCTACAAGCGTATCGCCGGCTACTTCACGAGCTCCCTGTTCGAGGTCGCCGGAGAGGTTCTGGAGGACATCCCCGAGATCAAGATCGTCTGCAACGTCGATATCCACCCGGATGACCTGAAAGTCGCCCAGCTGCGCGAGAGCAAGATGCTGGGCCGGTGGAACGAGCGCGCCCTGGAAGCCGAAGCGTTGCTCAACCGGGATCGGTATCGCCGACTCGATGCCTTCTTGCAAAAGCATGGCCAGGTGGTGCGGGTGGCGCCGGACGACATTTGCGGCTTCGTGCATGGCAAGGCAGGAGTGATCACGCTGGCGGACGGACGGCGACTCGGCTTCATCGGGTCTATGAACGAAACCCGCAGTGGCTGGCAGCGGCACTACGAGATCCTGTGGGAGGACGAGTCCCCCGAGGGGGTGGCCTGGATCGAGGAGGAGTTCGACTTCCTGTGGAATGCGGGCAAGCCGCTGCCCCAGGCGGTCATCCGAGAAGTGCATCGCCGTGGCTATCGCCGCGAAGTGGTCTTCGACGAGATTGATGAGGACGAGAACCTTGCGCCGGCTGCGCTGATCGAGTCCCCGCTGTACCGCGAGGGGCAGGAGCTGCAGCCTTGGCAGCAAGGATTCTTGACCGAGTGTTTGCGCCACCACCGGCTCTACGGCGCGGTGCGGCTGCTTCTGGCCGATGAGGTGGGGTTGGGCAAGACGCTGTCGCTGGCGACGGCCGCGCTGACGCTGTGTCTTCTCTCGGACAAAGAAAACGGCCCGCGACGCCCGGTCGTGATCTTTGCGCCGGCCACCCTCACCGAGCAATGGCAGACCGAGATGCTGGATAAGCTCGGCATCCCGACCGCACGCTGGGATACGGTACGCAAGGTGTGGCTGGATGCGGACGAGCGCGCCATCTCTGCAGCGGGCCGCGAGCAGATCGCACGCTGTCCGCTTCGTATCGGCATCGTGTCCACGGGCCTCATGATGCGCGACTCGTTGGAGAAGCAGCACCTGCTGGGCTTGAGGTTCGGCGTGGTGATCCTGGACGAGGCTCACAAGGCGCGCACGCGCCAAGGCTTCGGCAGGGACGCCGGAACGCCGAACGAACTGCTGGCCTTCATGCGCGAAGTCGCCGCCCGGGCGGACCATGTGCTGCTCGGCACGGCGACGCCCATCCAAACTGATCCGAGAGACCTCTGGGACCTGTTGGGTATCCTGCACCAAGGCCGAGGGCACTTCGTCTTGGGGCATGACCTGGCGGCATGGCATCGGCCCGATGAAGTGCTGGAGATCTTGGCTGGTCGCCAAGAGGTACTGGACCCCGGCCATGCCTGGGAGTTGCTGCGATCTCCGCTGCCGCGCGTCGAGTCCACCAGCGAGCCACGTGCCCGTAAACTGTTCTCGGCCATCCGGCAAGACTTGGGGCTAACCAACGGAGAATGGCAAACCAATCGCCCCTTGACCGATCTCGCCGAGGAGACGCGAGAGATCCTGGAAGAGGAACTAGAGCGGCGCATCGCCGGAGCAACGTTGTTCCAACGTGAGAACCCGTTGGTCAGGCACGTCGTGCTTCGTAAACGACAGCAGCTGGAAGACGCGAACCTGCTAACACGGGTCGGGGTCGAGATTCACCCGGATCGCTCCAAGGTGGCCGAACCGCGGATCTTCGACGTCCTGTTCGAGGGCAAGGCGCTTCGAACTTCAGAAGACTTCCGCGAGGCCTATAGCCAGGCACGCGCCTTTGGCAAGGCACTCGCCAAACGCGGCAAGGGCAGCGGGTTCATGAAGAACATGCTGGAGCAGCGCATTTGCTCCAGCATCCAAGCCGGACTCGCGACAGCTCGACGACTGTTGCAAGGGGAGGCCGTGCATGAAGAGAGAGACGAGTTCGAAGCCGACCTGGCCGTTGAAACGCAGGAGGAACGTGAAGTTCTCGAACGTCTCATCGACAGACTTCAACGGCTCGACGCGGACCCCAAGATGGAGGCCGTCATCCACTTCCTGGATAAGGAGAGGTGGCTCGAACTCGGCGTGATCATCTTCAGTCAGTACTACGACACCGCGAAATGGCTCGCGGATGAACTGGCGGTCCGTTATCCAGATGAGGCCATCGGTCTTTACGCCGGAGCGGGGCGTAGCCGCCTCTATCAGCGTGGTGACAGCGTCGCGGTGGAGCGCGAGACCCTGAAGCGCATGGTGGCCGAGCACCAAATCCGGATCATGGTAGCCACCGATGCCGCGTGCGAAGGTCTCAACCTGCAAACCCTCGGCACGCTGATCAACGTGGACCTGCCCTGGAACCCGACGCGCCTGGAACAGCGCATCGGACGAATCAAGCGCTTCGGCCAGAGGCGCGAGACTGTCGACATGCTCAACCTGGTGTTCGAGCAGACCGTGGACGAGAAGATCTACGAGCGGCTGTCCGAGCGGATGCGAAATCGCTACGACCTGTTCGGGTCCCTGCCCGACACCATCAAAGATGAATGGATCGAGGACATCGAATCCCTCGGTGAGAAGCTGGACGAGTACATCAATGCCCAGCGGACTGCCACAGGTTTTGATCTGCGTTACACGGGCACGATGGCCCCACCAGAGAAGGATTGGCGGGATTGTTCGGAAGTACTGGCTAGGCGAGACTTCGTTTCGTTGATGAGCGCGGCTTGGGGCTGACGGGCAGTCAAATGAGGAAAAACCCGATGGGAAAGCTGATCGATGGGGACAACAGTCTGCTTGACAACGACGAATTCGACAAGTTAGACGATCAGCATTCCTTCGGTGGGCCTTGGACTCGCATCAAGTTGGAGGCGCTTGAGAAGTACCTCGTGGCATTCAATACCGCGCTCAGCAAGCAGAGCTTCACGCGGCTCTATATCGACGCGTTCGCCGGTACAGGCCGTTGCGACATCAAGGTTGATGGCGAGAAGAAAACCGTCGACGGCTCCGCGCGAAGGGCATTGGCCACCAACCCCGCGTTCCACAAGTTCTACTTTATCGAACTCCGCACCAAGAAGCTGGCCGCGCTGAATGCGCTTGGTGCGGAATACCCTGACAAGACCATCGAAGTGATCAAGAGCGATGCCAATGCGGCATTGAAAACCCTCTGCGGCCGATACCAGTGGCGAAGCGAGCGGGCCGTGCTGTTCCTTGATCCGTTCGGAATGCACGTCGAATGGTCAACGCTGGAAGCGATTGCCAAGACCGGCGCAGTTGATGTCTGGTATCTGTTTCCGTATGCCGGACTGTATCGGCAAGCCGCCAAGAATGCGGATGCGCTGGATGCTGACAAGGAGGCATCTCGGTTGTGCAACCTTTTTTCTGTAAATTTCCGTGGTGTTGGTCATGACGCCGGGGTTACGGGTTGAGGTTGAGATAGACCTTGCCGGTCATCCACTCGTCGTCGAGTTCGGCCAGCAGCGCCGAGACCAGGCGCAGGCAGGAATCCATGTTGGGGAAGATGCTGGCCACTCGGGTGCGTCGTCGCAGTTCCCGGTGTCGGGTAGCAGGACGGCATTACTGCCGCCCCGCCCCCTAAGAACCGTACGTGCGAGTTTCCCCGCATACGGCTCAAGCCTCTGCAAAGCTCCTTTTGACAGGAGCCGGCAGTTCACTTACCACCTT
>NZ_LIPU01000003.1:216287-258722 GCF_001418245.1 Tepidiphilus thermophilus | reverse complement strand
AGAGGGTTCACAAGATGGCTGCATAACCTATTGAACGTGAACGACTTTTCTGAAAATTTTCAGGAAATGCATGTCATTCGAGTGCGATGGCCCTGAGGCGACACCCGGCGCCCAGAAGGTTTGCTCCGGGTGCCAGGTGCCGAAATAGGCGCGCAGCTTGCGCGCAGCGTGCGGCTCCCGTTCCAGCGCCACGGCCGGCACCCCGAAGGCGCGGGCCGTGAGCAGCAGATGCAGGCTGGTGGCACAGACTTCCACCGCCCCGGCAGCGAGCCCGCCGATTGCCTCCAGCCGGAGCTCGTCGATCAGGCGCAGCGCCGCCCGGTTCGACGGCGATAGGAAGCGGGACAGGCGCTCGAGCGCTTCTAGCGTGTCGTGCCACGGGGCGGCGCCGGCACGCACGAGGGCGAAGCACTCGCCTGCTTCGCGGCCTGCTTCCAGCCAGGCGGCGAGCGCCGCGAGCCACGGGTCGGTGGCGCATTCAGCAGCGAACTGCACCAGGCGATAGGCACCGAGCCGTGCGCGCCAGCCGGCGGCATGCGTTTCGAGCGCCGCTGCCAGATTCGAGGCGGCAAGCCCCTCGGCGGGGTCCGGCGCGAGCGGCAGGGAAAGCCCCTGGCGGGCAAAGAGCGCTCGGGTGCGGGCATCGCGCACGCGCGCTTCGTCCGCCGCGGCGAGTGCCGCGAGCGCGGCGCGCTGCACGCTGCGCGGCAATGCGTCGAACCCCGTGCCGCCGCAGGGAGCAAAACCGAGGCGTCGCACTCCGGGGGCGTCCCCTCGGCGCAGCACGTAGGGTAGCGGCCGGTGCGTGCCCAACCGACGCACCGCCTCGCGGCGGCGGGCGCAGGGGTCGGCATCGAAGCAGGCGATCGCCCGTGCGGCACTTTCTTCGTCGAGCAGCATCACCGCTGCGGTCCAGGCGTCGCAATCGAGGATCTCGCCGCCGACGTGGTACAGGTCGTAGCCTTGCTTCAGGTCCGCGATCACTTCGGGCAGGGGGTGCACCGCGAATCCGGCCACGGAACGCGCATCCCAGGCGCGCAGGCCAGCGAAGTGCACACTGCGCCCGCCGGCGGACTCGGCGGCGAGCCGGGCAAGCAGCAGGTCGCCGTAATTGTGCCGGTCGAAGGCGCCGAAGAGCACCAGGTCGATGGCGCTCATATCGCCCGGCGCAGGCGCAGCGAGTGGGTCACCACGAAGAGACTGGAGAGGCTCATGGCCGCGGCGGCGAGCATGGGGTCGAGCAGCCAGCCGGTCCAGGGGTGGAAGATGCCAGCCGCGAGCGGAATGAGCACCACGTTGTAGCCGTAGGCCCAGACGAAATTCCAGGCGATGGTGCGACGCGTGGCGCGTGCAAGGCGCACGGCCTGCGGCACGGCGGCCGGGTCGCCGCGCATGAGCACCACGTCGCCGGTCTCGATCGCCACGTCGGTACCGGTGCCCATGGCGATGCCCACGTCGGCCTGGGCGAGCGCCGGCGCGTCGTTGATGCCATCGCCCACGAAGGCGAGCCGCCGCCCCTGGGCCTGCCATTGACGCAGCGCCTCGGCCTTTTCTTCGGGGCGCACCTCGGCGCGAACTTCCTCGATGGCGAGCGCCCGGGCCACTGCCTCCACGCTGCGGCGCAAATCGCCGGAAAGAAGCGCCACGCGCAGGCCGAGCGCATGGAGTTCGGCCACCGCCGCCGCGCTCGTGGGCTTGAGCGGATCGGCAAACGCCAGCACCCCCACGGGAACGCCGTCGGCCGCCACCCACACGAGCGTTCTTCCTTCGCCGGCCTGCGCCTCGGCCCAGGACGCCAACGCCGCATCCGGCGCCCGCGTTCCCACCTCCTTCTCCAGGAAGCGGCGCGAACCCACCGCGAGCCGCAACCCTTCGACGCGGCCGCGGATGCCGCCGCCCGCCACCGGTTCGACCTCCTCGGCCGGCGGCAGCGGCACCTCGCCCACGGCCGCGAGCAGGGCGCCGGCAATCGGATGCTCGCTTGCTTTTTCCAGTGCGGCCACGCGCAGCAGCCACTGCCGCGCCTCGCCCGGCGCATTCCAGCACGCTTCCACCAGCGCCGGTCGCCCGGCGGTGAGCGTGCCCGTCTTGTCGAAAACCACGGTGTCGATCGCGGCGAGCCGCTCCAAGGCGGCGCCGCGGCGCACGAGGATGCCGCATTCCGCCCCCCGCCCCGTGGCGACCATGAGGGCGACGGGCGTGGCGAGCCCCATCGCGCAGGGGCAGGCGATGAGCAGCACGCTCACTGCAGTGACGAAAGCGTAGGAGAGCCGCGGTTCGGGACCGAAGGCCAGCCAGAGGGCAAAGGTGAGCGCGGCCACGGCGAGCACCAGCGGCACGAAAACGCCGGCCACGCGGTCGGCGAACGCCTGGATGGGCGGCTTCTCGGCTTGCGCCCGTTCGACCAGCGCGATGATGCGCGCAAGCAGCGTCTCGCGGCCGACTTCGGTCACCTCCATGGCGAAGCCGCCGGAAGTGAGCACGCTGCCGCCGACCACCCGATCGCCGGGGCGCTTTTCCACCGGCAGCGGTTCGCCGGTGAGCATGGACTCGTCGACCCAGCCCGCTCCCTCGCGCACGATGCCGTCGGCGGGAAGGCGCTCGCCCGGGCGCACCTGCACCCGGTCGCCGGGGCGCAGTTCCTCGACAGGCAATTCCCACACCGAGCCGTCTTCGCGCAAAACCCGTGCCGTGCGCGGCTGCAGCCGCAGCAGGCGCGAGATGGCGCGGGATGCCCGGCCGCGGGCGCGCGCCTCCAGCATGCGCCCGAGCAGGATCAGGGCGACGATGACTCCGGCCGATTCGAAATACAGATGCGCGCTGCCTGGCGGGAAGATCCCCGGCGCGAGCCAGGCGAGCAGCGAATAGCCCCAGGCGGCGCCGGCCCCCAGCAGGACGAGGGCGTTCATCGCCGGGGCGCCGTGGCGCAGTTCCGACCAGCCGGCGCGCAGCAGCGGCGCGCCGCAGGCAAAGAGGATGAGCGAGGAGAGCGCCGCCTGCAGCGCCTGCCACAGCCACATCGGGGCGAGGCGGGCAAAGAGCGCTTCTCCGCCCGGCAGCATCGGCCCCATGGCGAGCAGCACGAGCGGCACCGCGAGCCCTACGGCCCAAAGCACCCGGCGCCGCGCCGCGCGCGCGGCCTCGTCTTCCTCGTCGGCGGAAGACTGTGACGCCCGCGGCACCGGCTCGTAGCCGAGTTCGCGGATGGCGCGCCGGATGGCGGCCTCGTCGACGCGGCTCGGGTCGTAGCGCAGCGTGGCGCGCTCGAGCGCCAGATTGACGCTCGCCTGGCGCACGCCCGGCAGCCGCAGCAGAGCCCGCTCGATGCGCCGCACGCAGGCAGCGCAGGTCATGCCGCGGATGCCCAGTTCGAGCTCGGCCTCGGCGGCGGGCGCGGAATCAGGCGAGTCTTGCGTCATAGCCCTCTTCGAGGATCGCCTCGATCACCGCCTGCGGGCTCGGATCGCCTTCGATCACCACTTCTTCGCGCTCCCGGCTCACCGAGACGACGCGCGTCACGCCCGGTACCTTCTTCAGCGCCTCGGCCACGGCCTTCTCGCAGTGCGCGCAGCTCATCCCTTTCACTTCGTAGCGTTGTTGCATCGTCCTTGCTCCTGTCGTCAAGCTTCCACGGGCGAAGAAGACAGCAGTGCCGCCACGTCTTCTTCGGTGAGCGCAAACCCGCCCGCCTCGCCCGTCTCCAGCGTGCCTTCGGCAAGCGTGCGTTTGCGCGCCTGCATCTCCAGCATTTTTTCTTCGACCGTATTGGCTGCGATGAGTTTATAGACGAAGACCGGCTTGTCCTGACCGATGCGGTGCGTACGATCGATCGCCTGTTCCTCCACCGCCGGGTTCCACCAGGGGTCGAAGAGGATCACCGTGTCGGCCTCGGTGAGGTTCAAGCCCACGCCGCCCGCCTTGAGGCTGATGAGGAAGACCGGCGCTTCGCCCTGGCGGAAGCGATCGATCACCTCGTCGCGCCGGCGCGTGCTGCCGGTGAGCTTCACGTAAGGGATTTTCAGCTCGGCGAGCACCGGCTCGATGCGCTCGAGCATCTGCACGAACTGGGAAAAGATGAGGATGCGCCGCCCCTCTTCGACGAGTTCGGGCAGGGTCTCGCGCAGCCAGTCGAGCTTGGCCGATTCCTTCACCTGGCGCGCCTGCGGCAGGTCGACCAGCGTGGGATCGCAGCACACCTGCCGTAGTTTGAGGAGCGCATCGAGCACCGTGATCTGGCTGCGGGCAAGCCCCTTTTCGGCCAGCGCCCGGCGCACGCGCTCCTGCATGGTCAGCCGGATCGCCTCGTAGACCTTGGCCTGCTTCTCGCCCAGCGTCACGGTCTGCACGATCTCGGTCTTGGGCGGCAGTTCCGCCACCACCTCTGCCTTCGTGCGCCGCAGCAGGAACGGGCGGATGCGCCGGCGCAGATGCTCGAGACGCGCCGCGTCGCCCTCCTGCTCGATCGGATGGCGATACCAGCGGTTGAAGGTCTCGAGCGAGCCGAGAAAGCCCGGCATGAGGAAATCGAAGAGGGACCACAGCTCGCCGAGATGGTTCTCCATCGGCGTGCCGGTCAGGCACAGGCGCTGCTCGGCGCGAAACTTGCGCACGTGCTGCGAGATCTGCGCCCGCGGATTCTTGATCATCTGCGCTTCGTCGAGGATCATCACCGACCACGCCTGCGGGCGCAGGAGCTCCACGTCGCGCCACACGAGCGGGTAGGTGGTGATGACGAGATCGTGGCCGGGAATCGACTCGAGCCGTTCGCGCCGCTGCGCCCCGTGCCAGACGAGCACGCGCAAATCGGGGGTGAAGCGCGCCGCCTCGCGCGCCCAGT
This sequence comes from Tepidiphilus thermophilus, assembly GCF_001418245.1. Classification (NCBI taxonomy): domain Bacteria; kingdom Pseudomonadati; phylum Pseudomonadota; class Hydrogenophilia; order Hydrogenophilales; family Hydrogenophilaceae; genus Tepidiphilus; species Tepidiphilus thermophilus. Next base: position 253,885 of record NZ_LIPU01000003.1, on the reverse strand, counting down.
TGCCCACGAGGCTCGTGGGCGCCACCACCAGCGCCGGTTGCTCGAGCCGGCCGGCGCGCTTTTCCGCCAAGAGATGCGCGAGCGCCTGCAGCGTCTTGCCCAGCCCCATGTCGTCGGCCAGGATCCCGTGCAGGCGATGCCGGCGCCAGAACTGCAGCCAGGCCAGGCCCGTGCGCTGGTAGGGCCGCATCTGCGCCTGCAAGCCCGGCGGTTCCTCCACCGGCATGGGGCCGCCGTAGCGCTCCAGCTCTTCGAGCATGGCCGACAGCGTCGGTGCCTGGATCTGGGCCAAGGTTCCGGGCGGCAGCTCGCGCAGCAGGGAAAAATCGTAGCGCGACAGCCGCACCGGCCCCTCGCGCCGCGGTTCGCGCCGCAGCAATTCCAGCGTCAGCTTCAGGATGGGTGCGATCGGCTCGAGCGGCACCACCGCACAGGCGTCTTCTTCCGGAAAGGGATAGACGATTTTCTCCGGCCAGTCGTCCTCGCCATAGCGCTCGAAGACCTCCGCCGCGAGCTCCGTGAGGTCGATCTCGCGCTCGCCCGCTTTCACCTTGGCGTCGAACGCGAACCAGTCGCCTCCTTCGTCGGCCTGGGCGAGTTCCACTTCCGCCGTGCTCGCCTCCCACTCCTGCGGCCAGAAATCGTCCCCCACCTCGATCTCGGGCGAGAACTCGCCCAGCACCCCGGCTTCGAGCCGCTCGCGCAGCTCGTGCCACAGCAGGGGGGATTCGGCCTGCGCCTCGTATTCGGTGAAATCGGGCCAGGCGAGCGCCATCCGCAGCGGCTCCAGCAGCACCCGCACCGTGCCGAACCACTGCTTCTCCCGGGCCACGGAACGGTGCGGCAGCTCGAGGCGCACCTCGTCCCCGAACGGATGATGCACCCGCCCCTGGGCATCGACCGCGACTTCGCCGTAGCGCACTTCGGGACGGATGCGCCGTTTTCCTTGCTCGTCGCGCCACAGGACGAGGCGAAAGTGCGCGGGTTCCTCGACCCGCACCGTCGCCACGGGGGCCGGAGCCGGCAATGCTTCGCCGAAGAGCTCGCTCCAGCGCCGCGCGAACACCGGCGCTTCCGCCTGCGGCACCGGCGGCAAGGCGTCGAGCCGCTCGACGTCGGCCCATTCCACTCCCTCAGGCAGGATCAGTGGCCCCACGGTATGGGTCTTGCGCTCGAAATAGTGCCAGGGCAGCATGAAGCGCAGCGGCACGATGCCCGCCTCGCCATTGCCCTCCACGTGCCACACGCCCTGGAATGCCCCGCGCGCCGTCTCGCGCCATAGCCACAGCAAGCGCCTTGGCTCGCCCCAGCGCAGGAAGACGCCCTCCGTGTGCGATCCAAGACAGGCGCGTCCGCTCTGGACGATGGCGGCAAAGGCCGCACCCAGCCAGGTACGCGGAGGACCGTGCATCGACGCCACCGCCAGCCCCATCAGATCGGCGACGGTGAGCGCCTCATAGATTTCCCGATGGTAGTAGACCGTGAGCAGATCGACGGGCTTGCCGGCGACGAAGCGGCGCGGATCGCGCTTGTAGGGACGGGTGAGAAAGGCATTCCAGCCGAAGAGGCCGCGGCGCTCGTCGAGCCGCACGTCGTAGAGGATGCGCTCCGGCGGCTGCTGGTCCGGCCCCGGGTAAGGGTGCGGCTCGTGGCGCAGACGGCGCTGGCGGGCCGTCTCCTCGATCCAGCGCATGGCCGGGGAGCGCTTGGCCTCCTGGTCCTTGGCGATTCGCGCGACTGCGGCAGACACGCCTTCCTTGTCCGGCGAAAGAGACCGGTTGCCGAGCATGAGCTCGACCAGCTCGCCCAAGTGGATCCGTCCCTCTTCCTCCGAGGGGGGGAGGGGATTTCCGGAACCTGGCACCTCGACCTCTTGCCCCCTGGCAGCCTCCCGCTCTGCAAGCCGCCCGGCGAACTCGATGAGCAGCGCCGCACAGTGCTTGCACGCCTCACCGATGGGGCAGGTACAGGAACATTCAATGGACGAAGGTTTGACGTCGCTTTCTTCGTCCCATGATATATCGATATGCTGCACGTAAGGAGAACGCTGCGTTCCCTGAACCCGGCCCTCGATGTGCCAATGCTGCTCGTCGCCAGAAAACTCATAGGAGCGCACCCTATCCCGTTGCACCAAATCCTCTCCCCGTGACCAGTAGACGGGACCGAAGACGTGGAGCCTCAACCACTCGAGACGACGACGGTTGCGTTCTGCCGGATTCATTGCGCTCACGCCGGGGAAAGGGGATCGCACAGTATAATTGGCCAAAGGTGCAAACTCAATCGCAACGCGGCAGGAGAGGCAATGGCTGGCCATTCCAAATGGGCGAACATCCGTTTCCGCAAAGAACGGCAGGACGCCAAACGCGGCAAGATCTTCACCCGGCTCATCCGCGAGATCACCGTGGCCGCGCGCAACGGCGGCGGCGACCCCAACTTCAACCCCCGTCTGCGCGCCGCCATCGACAAAGCCAAAGAGCACAACATGCCCTCCGAGAACATCGAGCGGGCCATCAAGCGCGGCACCGGCGAGCTCGAGGGGGTGAGCTACGAAGAGATCCGCTACGAAGGCTACGGCCCGGGCGGCGCGGCGGTGCTCGTCGACTGCATCACCGACAACCGCACCCGCACCGTGGCCGAAGTGCGCCACGCCTTCAGCAAGCATGGCGGCAACCTCGGCACCGAGGGCTGCGTCGCCTTCCAGTTCAAGCACTGCGGCCAGATGATCTTCGCCCCTGGCACGAACGAAGATGCGCTGCTCGAAGCGGCGCTGGAAGCCGGGGCCGAGGACGTCATCACCAACGAGGACGGCTCGATCGAGGTCATCACCCCGCCTTTCGAGCTCGAGCGCATCCGCGCGGCGCTGGAAGCGGCCGGTTTCACCCCGGAAGTGGCCGAAGCGGTGTGGAAGCCGCTCAACGAGATCGAGCTCACGGGCGAAGACGCCGCCAAGATGCGCAAGCTCATCGACGCCCTCGAATCGCTCGACGACGTGCAGGCGGTCTACACTTCGGCCGTCTTCGACGAAGAGGAGCCATGACGGCGGTGCGCATCCTCGGCCTCGACCCGGGGCTGCGCATCACGGGCTTCGGCGTCATCGAGCGGCACGGTACCCGGTTCGCCTATGTGGCCAGCGGCTGCATCCGCAGCGGCGAAGGCACCCTGCCCGAGCGGCTCGCCACCCTCTTTCGCGGCGTGGACGAGCTCATCGCCACCTACCGGCCGACCGAGGCCGCCGTCGAAAAAGTCTTCGTCAATCTCAACCCCCAATCGACCCTGCTCCTGGGACAGGCGCGCGGCGCCGTGCTCTGCGCGGCCTTGCTCGGCGGCACCGCGGTGCATGAATACACGGCGCTGCAGGTGAAACAGGCCGTGGTCGGCTACGGCAAGGCCGACAAGGTGCAGGTGCAGGAAATGGTGACGCGGCTGCTCGGCCTCGATGCCACCCCGGGGCCGGACGCGGCCGATGCGCTCGCCTGCGCCATCTGCCACGCCCACCAAAGCACCCACCCCTACGCGGCGCAAGCCGTGCGGCGCCGCGGCGGACGGCTGCTCGTCCCCCCGCCCTCGCGCCGATGAAGCCGATCGCGCTGTGGCCGGCCTGGGCGCGCAACCTGCCGCGCCTGCTCCTCTTGGGGCTGCTCGGCTGGTGGCTCGTCAATAGCGCCACCGCCAACGAGATCGCCGCCGGCCTGGCCCTCTTCCTGCTGGGCATGCGCTCGCTCGAAGATGGCGTCAGGGCGCTGGCCGGCAGCGGGCTCGAAACGCTGGTGCGCACCAGCACCCGCAGCACCCTCGGCGGCCTCGTTTTCGGCTTTTTCGCCACCGTCGCGACCCAGTCGAGCGGCATCGTCTCGCTAATGACCATGTCTTTCGTCTCGGCGAAGATGATCTCCTTGAACAGCGGACTCGCGCTCATCCTGGGGGCCAACATCGGCACCACCACGGGCACCTGGATTTTCGCCACGCTGGGGGCCTCGCTCGATCTCGCACGCTACGCGCTGCCCTTCGTCTCGCTCGGCATGGTGCTGCGCTTTTCGCGTGAACGCGCTTTCGCGGCCACGGGCCACATCCTCATCGGCCTGGGGCTGATCCTCTTCGGCATCCATTACCTGAAGATCGGCTCCGAGCTCTTTCAGCAGCAGTTCGACCTGCGCGCCTATGCCCCGCCGGGGTACGCCGGGCTTTTGACCTACACCGCGGTCGGCACCCTTGCCACGGTGGTGATGCAATCGAGCCACGCGACCATGCTGCTCACGGTGGCCGCACTTGCGTCCGGCCAGATCGGATTCGACAACGCGCTCGCCATCGCGATCGGGGCCAACATCGGCAGCACCGCCACGGCCCTGCTCGGCGCGATCGGCGCCGACGTCGCGGCCAAACGGCTCGCCCTCGGGCATTTCTTCTTCAACCTCTTCGCCGCTGTGCTGGCTCTAGCCGCCTTCCCCCTCTTTCGCACCGGCACGCGGCTCGGTGCCAGGCTGCTCGGCCTGCCGGAAGACGATGCGCTGCTGCAGCTTGCCTTCTTCCATACCTTCTTCAACGCCGTGGGCGTGTGCCTCGCGCTGCCGAACCTCTCACGCTTCCTGCGGCTGCTCCAGCGCCTCTTGCCCGACACGACCCCGGCCCTGACCGCTCCAAAATACCTCTCGCCGACCCAGCTCAAGACGCCCGACGTGGCGATCGAATCGCTGCGCAAGGAAACCTGGCGCCTGTTCGACCGGGCGATCGACCTCATCGCCCTGGTGATGCAGGTCGACCCCAAGGCCATGCGCGCCGGAGAAGATCCGCACGAGCTCGACCACCCACCCGCGCGGGTTCATACGATCGACATCGACGGTCTCTACCGGGCGCGGATCAAGCCGCTCTCCGGGCTCATCGTAGACTTCGCCGCGCGCCTCGCGCCGCCCGCTCCCTTGGCGGCCAAACTGCAGCATATCCTTCAGGCGAGCGCCGCCATCCAGGAAGCGGTCAAGGACACCAAGCACCTGCAGAAGAATCTCGTTCCCGGCCTGCAGCACCCCAACTCCATCGTGCAGCGGCAGTACCTGCGCTACCGCCGCCACCTCGTCGAGACGCTCTACGCCATCGCCCATCTGCCGCGGGAACCGGGCTGCGACGGCAGTGCCGCCGAGCTCACGCTGGTCACCCACACCTCGCTGGCGCAGCTCGACCCGCTGGCCAACGGCCTGCTGGAAGAATGGCTGAAAAACGGCGAACTCTCGCCGGAAGAGGCCACCTCGATGATGAACGACACGGCCTACGTGCGCCGCATCACCGAGAACCTGCTCACCGCCGCGCGGCTGCTGGGCGAGGCGGCGCTGCCGCCGCATGCCGCCTGAGCGGAACGCCCCCTCAGGCAGAAAGCACGGCCGGGCAGTCGCGGTGGCGCACCAGCACACGGCCGCGCGCCGCGAACGCCCGCCCCAGGCGCTCCACCAGATACACCGAGCGATGCTGCCCGCCGGTGCAGCCCACCGCCACCGTGAGATAGGCACGATGCTCACGCTCGTAGCACGGCAACCAGCGATCGAGAAAACCGGCGATCTCGGCAAACATCGCCTCCACCTCGGGAATGGCCTCCAGCCAGCGCACCACCGGCTCGTCACGCCCGGTGAGCGGCCGCAGCGCCTTGTCGTAGTAAGGATTGGGCAGACATCGCGCGTCGAACACCAGATCCGCATCGAGCGGCACGCCGTGCTTATAACCGAAGGACTCGAAAGTGAGGGTGAGCCAGCCGCCCTGTCCGGCAAAGACGAACTCGCGGATCCACGCGCGTAGCATTCCGGCCGAGAGGTCGCTCGTGTCGATGCGATGCGCCCGCTGCGACAGCGGCCCCAGCACCTCGCGCTCGAGCGCGATCGCCTCCACCAGGGGCCGTCCTTCGCGCGCCAGCGGATGCGTGCGCCGCGTCTCGGAGAAGCGCTCGAGCAGCACCCCGTCGCGCGCTTCCAGAAAGAGCAGATCGACGCGATGCCCCTGTTCCGCCAGGCGCTCGAGCGTGCCGGGAAGCGCCTCCAACCCGCCGGTGCGCGCGTCGATGGCGATCGCCACCTGCGCCACCGCCTGCCTCGCCAGGTGCTCGACCACCGGCGCGAGAAAGGCCACCGGCAGGTTGTCGATGGCCACGAACCCGGCGTCTTCCAGCGCCCGCAGGCCCACCGTCTTACCGGAGCCCGAAAGCCCGCTCACCAGGATGATGCGCATTGGATCCTCCTCGACGATTCAGCCGCGTATGGCGATACGCCCCCACCTCCGCTCAGGGATCATGGCGTCCGTTACGGGTAAATGCGCCTCCCCTCCCGGCGGATTTTATCCTTGAGGGCCGTATTGGCGAGGCGATCCCAGTGCAGGAGGTCGATCTTGAAGAGGATGGGGAGTTCGTCGATCTCGTTCCACAGGGCGGAGAATTCCTCCTCGCTCATCGAGGGGGCGAAAACGGCCAGATCGATGTCGGAGCCGGGACGATGCATTCCCTTGGCGCGGGAACCGAAGAGGCGTACTTCCTCGATCGTAGGATGGCGGGCGAAGACGCGGCGCAGGTCGTCGAGGATCTCGTCGGCGAGGCCCGACAGGTCGGTCACTGCGACGACCATCGACGCACCTGCTGCGCGAGTTCCTGAAAAAGGGGCAACCCCGTGCGGCAGACGAAACGATAGACTTCTTCGGCCAAGGATTCGTCGTAGGTGTGGCTGGTGAGGTTGCGCATGCGCTGGGCTTGGCTCCAGGCGTTGCCATCGTGCAGCAGCCTCGCGGCCAGGGCCTCACGGAAGACTTCGCGGGGCGTCAGTGCCTCGATTCCCTCCTCGAGCAGTTTGAGTCGCAGGACCTTCCATGCGAGCTCCCAGCAGAATTCGAAACGTTGGATGACCGAGTCGCGGAGGAATTCCGAGTACGGCTGGGCGCAGGCTTCGGCGAGCCGCTCGGTGGCCTTGAGGAAATCTTGGCAGCGCTCGTGGAAGCGTTCGTGGAAGCGTTCGTGATTCGTCATACCGTGCCTGGGGGCGGAGTACGCGCAAGCAGCGCGCCGAGGTCGAGGTTGATGCTGGTCACCGGTCGGAGACGTCCACCTTGCGTGCGCCGTCGCAAATCCTGCCACTGCCCGACCAGCGAGCCGGATGTGACGACAAGCACGGTCCCGCGCGCCTCGATCCCGGCGATGGCGGCGTTCTTGCGGAGATCTTCGCGTTTGAGCATACCGGGCTCTACCCGTCTTTCGACATCGAAGAGCGATGGTATCACCCCCAGCAGCAGGGCGCTACGGACCTCGTTCCTTCCCGAGTGCTCACGCCGGCAGCATCGCCTGCCATTGCCCTGCGGCGCGGCGGATCGCCCCGGCGCGTTCGAGCTCGTCGCCCAGCCAGCGCACTGCCTCGTCGGGCGTCAGTTCGATCCAGTCGAGGGCGCGCTGGAAGAGTTCGACCCCCGCCAAGGTGGCGCGTAGTTCTTCTTCCTCCATGCGCCCCCGTTCGAGCAGGGTGAAGGTGACGCAGGCGCGCAGGGCGTTGCGCGCGATGCGCCGGGGATCGTTGGCGAAGGCTTCGAGCCGCCCCCAGGCGCGCTGCAGGGCTCCAGCCACGTCGCGAAAAGGGGCGCCGTGCCCGGGGATCACCCAACGCACCGGCAGGCGTTCGATCGCCGCCAGCGCCTCCCGCGCCGCGGCGATGGCATCCGCCTGGCCGAGCAAGGAGGGAAAGAGGATGCCGAAACCGTCTTCCCACAGGGCGTCGCCGCTGATGAGCACGCCGTGCGAGGGTTCGAAGTAGGCGAGCGCGTGCATGTCGTGTCCCGGCACGGAAACCGCGCGCCACTCCCACTCGCCCATCGGCACGGTGTCGCCGGCCGCGATGGTGGCCGAATAGGAGAAGGGCTCGGCCTGTTGCCCTGCATTGGAGAGCAGCAAGGCGGCTTCGTCCCAGCGCCCGATCGGGTCGGCCAGCCCCTCCGGCACCCAGATGGGACAGCCGAAACGCCGCGCCACCGCCGCGTTGCCGCCCAGATGATCCGAATGCGAGTGCGTGTTGACCAGGCGCACGATGGGCTCCCTGCCCACCGCGGCGTCGAGCAACGCCAGCGTCTCTTCCGTTTTCGTCACGTAGCCGCTGTCGACCAGCGTCCAACCCTCGGCACCGCGCAGCAGCACCGAGTTCGAGGAGAGCCAGCCGCGCTGCAACACCACCATTCCCTGGGGCAGAGTCTGCGTCGTCATCGTTTCCCCCGACTCTTCGCCATACACGCGCCGACCGCAGCCGACGCATACACCGTCTTCGATCGTACAAATGCCAACGCACTCGGGTTCCATGGAACGCCTCGAACGCGCTACGACGCTGCCGGATCGCCGCATTGCGCGGTGCCCAGCTTCGGCGCATCCAGCGCATGGCTGTTCGCTTCTCCCTCACCGAGCGCGGCGCGCCGCCGCGCCACCGCCGCGAGGATGCGGCGGCGCTCGGCCTCGTCCGCGTCGCGCCAGAGGGCGATCTCCTCGCGCGTGCGCAGGCAGCCGACACACCAGCCGGCCCGCTCGTCGAGCCGGCACACGCCGATGCAGGGCGAGGCCACGACCGTCATGGCTGCGGCACTGCGCACGATCCGCCCAGCGCACGGGCCACGCGCGAGGCCGGTTCGCGCCCGAGCAGCCCGCTCACCCACCAGGCAGTCTCGACGAGCGCTTTCAGATCCACGCCCGTCTCCACGCCCAGTCCGTCGAAGAGATAGACCAGCTCCTCGGTGGCGACGTTGCCCGAGGCCCCCTTGGCGTAGGGGCAGCCGCCCAGGCCGGCGACGGAGGCGTCGAACGTGGCCACGCCAAAACGCCAGGCGGCGTAGACGTTCGCCACCGCCATGCCGTAGGTGTCGTGGAAATGACCGGCGAGCCGCTCGAGCGGCACGCGCTGCGCCACCGCTTCGAGCAGGGCGATCACCTGCCGCGGCGTGCCCACGCCGATGGTATCGCCCAGCGAGATCTCCTCGCAGCCCATCTCGAAGAGGGCGGCGGCGACCTCCGCGACCTTCTCCGGCGCCACCGGCCCTTCGTAGGGACAGCCCACCACGCAGGAGACGTAGCCGCGCACCCGCACCCCGGCGGCGCGCGCCTGTGCCACCACCGGTCGGAAACGCTCCAGCGCTTCGGCAATGCCGCAGTTGATGTTCTTGCGGCTGAAGGTCTCGGAAGCGGCGCCGAAGACGGCGATCTCGTCGACGCCGGCCGCGAACGCCGCTTCCAGCCCCTTGAGATTAGGCACGAGCACCGGATGACGCACGCCGGGGTGGCGGCGCCCGCGCAGGGCACGCATCACTTCGGCATGATCGGCCATCTGCGGCACCCATTGGGGCGAGACGAAGGCGGTGGCCTCGATCACCTTCAGGCCGCAGGCGGCGAGCCGCTCGATCAGCGCCAGCTTGTGCTCGAGGGCGATCGGCGTCTTCTCGTTCTGCAGCCCGTCGCGCGGCCCGACTTCGACGAGCGTGACCTTGGCGGGGCCTTCCATCACGCTTCCTCCTTGACCGGTTCGAAGTCGACCAGCTCGGCCCCATCGGGCACCTGTTCGCCCACGGCGAAGCGCACCGCCTTGACGATGCCGTCGGCCGGCGCGACGATGGCGTGCTCCATTTTCATGGCTTCGAGCACCACCAGCGTCTGCCCGCGTGCGACCTTCGCGCCCGGCTCGACTTTCACCGCGATCACGCGCCCCGGCATGGGAGCGGTGAGCCCTGCCGCATCCACCCCGGTGCCAGCGCCTTCCGTTCCTTCCTGACCACAGAGGTCGAACACCCAGGCGCGGCCGTCGAGGAAGACGTGCCGCCGGCTGCCGGCGGTCACCGCCGTGACCGTGGTGCGCCGGCCGTCGAGCTCGAGCCTCAGGCTGTCCTCGCCCAGCATCGCGCCCCAGGCGGTAGCGCTTGCCACGGATTCGCCTTTCTCGTCGAAGAGCTGCAGCTGCAGCTTCTCACCCAGGCAACGGGCCTGCACGCGGCGCGTCGTCTCGCCGGCGCGCCACTGCCAGCGCCGCAGCGCCGGCGCGTTCACGCGCCAGCCGTCCACGGCGTGCCAGGGCGATGTGGGGTCGGGTGCACGGCGGGCGGATTCCTGCATGCGGCGCGCCTCGGCCAGGCGTTCCGCGCAGGAGACGGCGAACCATGCCGCCGGCGGCGGTTCTTCGGCCCCCCCGAAGAGGAAGGCCGATTCGCGCTCGATGAGACCGGTGTCGAGATCCGCTTGGCGAAAGGCCGGAGAGTCGACCAGTTTTCCCAGGAATTCGACGTTGTTCGCCACGCCGACGATGCGATATTGCGCTAACGCCTGCCGCATGCGCGTGAGCGCCTGTGCCCGGTTCTCGCCCCAGACGATGAGCTTGGCGATCATCGGATCGTAATGGGGCGTGATCTCGTCGCCCTGCTCCACGCCGGTATCCACCCGCACCCACACGCTCTCGGGCGGCGGCTGCAGGTGCACGAGCCGCCCCACCGAGGGCAGAAAGCCTTTGACCGGATCCTCGGCATAGATGCGCGCCTCGATGGCGTGCCCTTCGAGCGGAATCTGGTCCTGGGCAAGCGGCAGCGGTTCGCCGGCGGCCACGCGCAGCTGCCATTCGACCAGGTCGAGCCCGGTGATCATCTCGGTGACGGGGTGCTCCACCTGCAGCCGCGTGTTCATCTCCATGAAGTAGAAGGCACCGGAGGGCTCGACGATGAATTCGATCGTGCCCGCGCCGACGTAGCCCACCGCCTTGGCCGCCGCCACCGCCGCCTCGCCCATGGCGGCGCGCCGCTCCGGCGTCATGCCGGGGGCCGGGGCCTCTTCCAGCACCTTCTGGTGGCGGCGCTGCACCGAGCAATCGCGCTCGTAGAGGTGGATCACCTGGCCGTGGGCATCGCCGAAGACCTGCATCTCGATGTGCCGCGGCCGCAGGATGTACTTCTCGATCAGCACCCGGTCGTCGCCGAAGCTCGAACGCGCCTCGCGCCGGCAGGATTCGAGCGCCTCGGCGAAGTCCTCCGGCCGGTCGACGCGCCGCATCCCCTTGCCCCCGCCGCCGGCACTCGCCTTGATGAGCACCGGAAAGCCGATGCGCATGGCCTGCTCGAAGAGGTAGGCCGGCCCCTGCTCCTCGCCGTGATAGCCGGGGGTGAGCGGCACGCCGGCAGCCTCCATCAGGCGCTTGGCCTCGGCCTTGGAGCCCATCTTGCGGATCGCCTCCACCGGCGGGCCGATGAAGACGATGCCAGCATCGAGGCAGGCCTGGGCAAACGCCTCGTTCTCCGACAAGAAACCATAGCCGGGGTGAATGGCCTGGGCGCCGGTACGCCGCGCCGCCTCCAGGATGCGCTCGATGTCGAGGTAGGATTCGCGCGCCGGCGGCGGGCCGATCCACACGGCCTCGTCGGCGAGCCGCACGTGGCGGGCGTTGCGATCGGCGTCGGAATAGACCGCCACCGTGGCGATGCCGAGCCGCCGCGCCGTGGCGATCACGCGGCAGGCGATCTCGCCGCGGTTGGCGATCAAAATCTTCTGGAACATTGCTCCCTCCTCAAGGACGCGGCACCCAGGCAGCGGGACGTTTTTCCAGGAAGGCGCTCAGCCCTTCGCGCGCCTCCTCGGTGGCGCGCAAGCGGGCGATGCGCTGCGCCGTGTCTTCGAGCACCTCGGGCGTGAGCGGACGGTCGGCCACCGCGTCGATGAGCTCCTTGGCCGCCGCCTGTGCCTTGGGCCCGCCGCTGAGCAGCGCCTGCACCACCTCGTCGATCTTGGCATCCAGCGCCTCTTCCTCCACCACCTCGTGCGCCAGGCCCAGGGCAAAGGCCCGGGTAGCGTCGATGCGCTCGGCGCTCTGGAAATAGCGCTTCGCCTGACGCACGCCGATCGCCCGGATCACGTAGGGGCTGATCGCCGAAGGAATGATGCCGAAGCGCACCTCGGAAGTGGCGAACACCGCCCGCTGCGAAGCGATGCAGAGGTCGCAGGCGCACGCCAGCCCCATGCCGCCGCCCAGCGCCGCACCGTGCACCCGCGCGATGGTCGGCTTGCCCATATGCGCGATCTGCCACAGCATGCGCGCGAGCCGCCGCGCGTCTTCGAGGTTTTCCTCGAAGGAAGCCGCACCAGCCGCTTTCATCCAGTTGAGATCGGCCCCGGCGGAAAAGCTCTTGCCGCGCCCGGCGAGCACGACCACGCGCACCTGCGCGTCGGCATCGAGCCGCGTGAAGGCGGCCGTGAGCTCCTTGATCACCTTGGCGTTGAAGGCGTTGTGCACCTCCGGGCGATTGAGCCATACCGTGGCCACCGGCCCCCTCGTCTCGATCACCAGCGTCTCGTACATTCCTCTCCTCCTCGATTTTTCCGTTACATGCGGAACAGGCCGAAGCGCGTCTCGGCGATGGGAGCGTTGAGCGCCGCCGACAGGCTCAGCCCCAGCACGCGCCGCGTCTGCGCCGGATCGATCACGCCGTCGTCCCACAGACGTGCCGTGGCGTAATAGGGGTGCCCCTGGCGCTCGTACTGCTCGCGGATCGGCGCCTTGAAGGCTTCTTCTTCCTCGCGCGACCAGGTTCCGCCCTTGGCTTCGATCGCGTCGCGTCGCACGGTGGCCAGCACGCTCGCGGCCTGCTCGCCGCCCATCACGGAAATGCGGCTGTTGGGCCAGGTCCACAAAAAGCGCGGCGAATAGGCCCGGCCGCACATGCCGTAGTTGCCGGCGCCGAACGACCCGCCGATGATGACGGTGAATTTGGGCACCTGGGCGGTGGCCACGGCCGTGACCATCTTCGCCCCGTCCTTGGCGATGCCGGAATTCTCGTACTTCTTGCCCACCATGAAGCCGGTGATGTTCTGCAGAAAAAGAAGCGGAATGCCGCGCTGGGCGCACAGCTCGATGAAGTGCGCCCCTTTCTGCGCCGATTCGCCGAAGAGGATGCCGTTGTTGGCCACGATCCCCAGAGGGAAACCGTAGAGTTCGGCAAAACCGGTCACCAGGGTGGTGCCGTAGCGCGCCTTGAACTCGTCGAAGCGCGACCCGTCGACCAGCCGCGCGATCACCTCGCGCACGTCGTAGGGCTTGCGCGTATCCTGCGGCACCACGCCGTAGAGCTCCTGCGGATCGTAGGCCGGCTCCTCGGCCTCGCGCCACGACAGATCCACGGGCTTGCGCGCGTTGAGATGCGCCACGATGCGCCGCGCCAGATAGAGCGCGTGCGCGTCGTTTTCGGCGAGGTGGTCGGCCACACCGGAGATGCGCGTGTGCACGTCGCCCCCGCCGAGCTCCTCGGCCGTGACCACTTCGCCCGTGGCCGCCTTCACGAGCGGCGGCCCGCCCAGGAAGATGGTGCCCTGGTTGCGCACGATGATGGTCTCGTCGGACATCGCCGGCACGTAGGCCCCGCCCGCCGTGCACGAGCCCATCACCACCGAGATCTGCGGGATGCCCTGCGCCGACATGTTGGCCTGGTTGTAGAAGATGCGCCCGAAGTGGTCGCGGTCGGGGAAGACCTCGTCTTGCAGCGGCAGGTAGGCGCCGCCCGAGTCGACCAGGTAGATGCACGGCAGGCGATTCTGCTGCGCGATCTCCTGCGCCCGCAGGTGTTTCTTCACCGTGATCGGGTAGTAGGTGCCGCCCTTGACGGTGGCGTCGTTGGCCACGATCATGCACTCCACGCCCTGCACCCGCCCGATGCCGGCCACGATGCCGGCCCCCGGGGCTTCGTCGTCGTACATCCCCCAGGCGGCCAGCTGCCCGATCTCCAAAAAGGGTGAGCCCGGGTCGAGCAGGCGCTCGACGCGCTCGCGCGGCAGCAGCTTGCCGCGAGCAGTGTGTCGCCGCCGTGCCTCTTCCCCTCCACCTTGCTGCACGCGGGCCACTTTCTCTTCCAGATCCGCGACCAGGCCGCGCATCCATTGCGCATTGGCGGCGAACTCCGCCCCGCGCGGATCCACTTTCGATACGATACGGCTCATCCACCCCTCCTTTTCCGTCAGAATCCGCCTTCAGCGAGCCAGCGTTCGATCTGCGGCAAACGATCCACCCCCCAGAAAGGCTCCTCGTCAACGAAGACGAAAGGCGAACCGAACACGCCGCGCGCGATCGCCTCGTCGCATTCGCGCTTGAGTCGCGCCTTCACCGCCTCGCTGCCTGCCGCCTCGGCGAGCGCCTCCACCTGCCCGACACCGACCGTCGAGGCCAGGCGCAGCACTTCTTCGAGCGAAGAGACGTCGACCCCGTCGGTGAAATAGCGCCGGAACACCGCCCGGGCGAAGGTCTTGGCCTGCGCCGGATCACGATCGTGCAGCAGATAGAAGACGCGGGCGGCCTGATGCGTCGAAATGGGAAAACGCGCCGGCACCACCACCGGAATGCCGTAGAAGTGCCCCGAGCGCACGAAATCGCGCCGCGCATAAGGCCCCTTGAGCGGATGATCCGGCAGGGGCTTGTCGCCGGTGCGCTGGAACACCGCCCCGAGCAGGAAAGGCCGCCAACGCACCTCACGGCCATGGCGCGCCACCACGGCGTCGATCTGCTCGGCCATCAGGTACGCGTAGGGCGAGGAAAAGTCGAAATAGAACTCGATCGGACGCATCGCTTCTCTCCTCATGCCGCCAGGCCGCGGGCGATCACCAGGCGCTGGATCTCGCTCGTGCCCTCGTAGATCTGGCACACGCGCACGTCGCGGTAGATGCGCTCCACCGGAAAATCGCTCACATAGCCGTAGCCGCCGTAGATCTGGATCGCCGCCGAGCACACCCATTCGGCCATTTCCGAGGCGAAGAGCTTGGCCATCGAGGCTTCCTGCAGGCAGGGACGGCCGGCATCCTTGAGGCTCGCAGCGTGCCACACCAGCTGACGCGCCGCCTCGATCTTGGTGGCCATGTCGGCGAGCTTGAACTGCACCGCCTGGTGCGCGAAAATCGGCTTGCCGAAGGCTTCGCGCTCATGCGCGTAGCGCAGCGCCGCCTCGAACGCCGCGCGCGCCATGCCCACGCTCTGGGCGGCGATGCCGATGCGTCCGGCCTCGAGCTGCGACAAGGCGATCCTGTAGCCCTCACCCTCGGCACCCACCAGGGCATCGAGCGGCACGCGGCAGCGCTCGAAGGTGATCTGCGCCGTGTCGCTCGCGCGCTGCCCCATC
The DNA here is from genome assembly GCF_001418245.1 of Tepidiphilus thermophilus. Taxonomy (NCBI): domain Bacteria; kingdom Pseudomonadati; phylum Pseudomonadota; class Hydrogenophilia; order Hydrogenophilales; family Hydrogenophilaceae; genus Tepidiphilus; species Tepidiphilus thermophilus. The sequence goes on along the minus strand of NZ_LIPU01000003.1, from coordinate 238,771 downwards.
TTCTCCTCGATGCGCGTGACGAGATAGCCCGGCGTGTCGGTGGGCACGAGGAAGCAGGAAATCCCCTTCTTGCCGGCGGCCGGATCGGTCACCGCCAGCACCAGCGCCACGTCGGCGTTTTTTCCTGTGGAAATGAACTGCTTGACGCCGTCGATCACCCAGGAGTCGCCCTCGCGCACCGCCACGGTGCGGATCGCCGACGCATCGGACCCCACATGCGGCTCGGTGAGGCAGAAGCAGCCCAGCGCCTCGCCGCGCGCGAGCCGCGGCAGCCATTCCTGCTTCTGCCGCAGCGAACCGTAGGCGAGCGTGATGCCGCACACCAGCGAATTCTGCACCGACACCACCGTCGAGGTCGCCCCGTCGCCGGCGGCGATCTCTTCGAGCGCCAGCACCAGGCTCAGGTAGTCGAGTCCTGCCCCGCCCCATTCGACGGGCACCGTCACCCCCATCGCCCCGAGCTCGCCCAGTTCGCGCAGCGCCTCGCGGGGAAAGGTGTGCTCGCGGTCCCAGCGCGCCGCATGCGGCGCAAGCTTTTCCTGCGCGAAGGCGCGCATGGTGTCGCGGATCAGTTCGTGTTCCGAATCGAGGATCATCCCCCCCTCCTTCATCGTTCGTCGTTTTCGTTCAGCGCCGCGTCGTCGTCAGCCACACCCCGGCGAGCACGGCCGCGCCGCCCAGGGCCACCGAGGGTGGAAACGCCTCGCCCAAGGCGAGCGCCGCCATCAGCACCGCCGCCAGCGGCACCAAGTTGATGAACATCGCCGCGCGCGCTGCCCCCAGCACCCGCACCGCGTCGGTGTACCACGTAAAACCGATCGCCGTGCCGAAGACGCCGAGAAAAGCCACCGCCGCCCACACCGACGGGCTCCACTGCGCCCAGTCGATGCCGCCGGTGGCAAGCGCCGCCGCCCACAGCAGCACCGCCCCCAGGACGCAGGACCAGAAAGTGGCCGCGAGCGCCGAGACGAGGCGCGTGGCGCGTTTGCCCACGAAGGTATAGGCCGTCCAGCAGACGACGCAGCCCAGCAACAGCACCTCGCCCGGCCCGATGCGGCCGGCGAGCGGCGCGAGCGGATCGCCGTTGCCGATCACCGTGAGACAGCCGACGAAGGCGAGCACTGCCCCGAGCACCGCCAGCGGCTTTGCGCGCTCGCCGCCAAGCCACCACGCCAGCACCGCCACCGCCACCGGATTCAAGGCCACCACCAGCGCCCCGCGTCCGGCGCCGACGTGCTTCAAGCCGTAGAAGAAACACAGGTTGTAGAAGAAGACCCCCGTGAGCGCCAGGCCCACGATCGAGCGCCAGGCTCGCTGCCACGAGTCCGCGCCCATCGGCTCTCCCTTGGCGAGCATCACGGCGCCGAGCACGAGCGCGGCCAGCGTGAAACGCGCCGCCGCCGCGGCAATGGGCGTGGTCACCGCCTGCGCCACCACCCGGCCGGCCACCCAGGTCCCACCCCAGCTCAACATCGCCGCGACGAGTTTCACATAGACCGACAGGGTCGCCTCGCCGGCGACGGGGCTCAGCCGCAAGCCACGCTCCCTTCGAGCTCGATCGCCATCGCCGTGGCTTCGCCCCCGCCAATGCACAGGCTGGCCACCCCGCGCCGCCCGCCGGTACGCCGCAGCGCCCCGATGAGGGTGACGAGGATGCGCGCACCGGACGCGCCGATCGGATGCCCCAGGGCGCAGGCACCGCCGTGGATGTTGACCTTCTCGTGCGGCAGGTTCAACTCCTTCATCGCGATCATGGTCACCACGGCAAACGCCTCGTTGATCTCGAAGCAATCCACCGAAGCGGCATCCCAGCCCGTCTTCGCGAAGAGGCGCTTCATCGCCCCCACCGGGGCGGTGGTGAACCATGCCGGCTCGTGGGCAAACGTGCTGTGCCCGACGATGCGCGCGATCGGCCTGCAGCCCAGGCGCTCGGCCTCGGCCCGGGTGGTGAGCACCAGCGCAGCCGCCCCGTCGGAGATGGACGAGGAATTGGCCGCGGTGACGGTGCCGCCCTCACGAAACGCCGGCTTGAGGGTAGGGATCTTGTCGAGCTTCGCCTTGAGCGGCTGCTCGTCGATCTCCACCACCCGCTCCCCGCCGCGCCCGGCGATTTTCACCGGCACGATCTCCCAGGAAAACGCCCCCTCCTTGATCGCGCGCTGGGCGCGTTCGGTCGAGGCGATGGCGTAGGCATCCTGCTGCTCGCGGGTAAACCCGTAGTGCTGCGCCGCGTCCTCGGCAAACGTGCCCATCAGCCGCCCTTTCTGGTAGGCGTCTTCCAGGCCGTCGTAGAACATGTGATCCAGCAGCTGGCCGTGCCCCAGGCGCAGGCCGGTGCGCCCCTTGGGCAGCAGGTAGGGGGCATTCGACATCGACTCCATGCCACCGGCCACCGCCAGCGCCACGGAGCCGGCCTTGAGCGCGTCGTGCGCGAGCATCACCGTCTTCATGCCGGAGCCGCACACCTTGTGCACGGTGGTGCAGGCGACCGAAGTCGGCAGCCCCGCGCCCAGCGCCGCCTGCCGCGCCGGCGCCTGGCCTTCGCCAGCCTGCAGCACGTTGCCCATCAGCACCTCTTCGATCGATTCCTTGGGCAGCCCGGCGCGGCCGATCGCTGCTTCGATCGCCGCCGCGCCCAGGCGCGGGGCCGGCACTTCGGCCAGATCCCCGAGAAAACCACCCATCGGCGTGCGTGCCACGCCGACGATCACCACGTCGTCGGCCCGCTTGTCCTGCGTCATCGTGTTTCTCCTCGTATCGTCAATAATCAGGCCGTCTCGTCGAAGAGCTCGCGCCCGATGAGCATGCGGCGGATCTCGGACGTGCCCGCGCCGATCTCATAGAGCTTGGCGTCGCGCCACAGCCGCCCGGTAGGATAGTCGTTGATGTAGCCGTTGCCGCCCAGCGCCTGGATCGCCTCGCCCGCCATCCAGGTAGCCTTCTCCGCTGCGTAGAGGATGACGCCGGCGCAGTCCTTGCGCAGCTTGCGGCTGTGCTCGCTGCGATCGAGCGCCTGCCCCACCGCATAGACGTAGGCGCGGCAGGCCTGCCAGGTGGTATACATGTCGGCGAGTTTGCCCTCCATGAGCTGGAATCGGCCGATCGGCTGGTTGAACTGGCGCCGCTCGTGCACATAGGGCAGCACCACGTCCATGCACGCGGCCATGATTCCCAGCGGTCCGCCGGCGAGCACGGCACGCTCGTAGTCGAGCCCGCTCATGAGCACTTTCACCCCCTCGTTGACCTTGCCGAGCACGTTCTCTTCGGGCACCTCACAATTCTCGAAAAAGAGCGGATAGGTGTTCGAGCCGCGCATGCCGAGCTTGTCGAGCTTGTTGCCGGCGGTAAAGCCCTTCATCCCCTTCTCGACGATGAAAGCCGTGATGCCGCGAGGGCCCGCCGCCGGATCGGTCTTGGCATAGACCACCAGCACGTCGGCGTCCCCGCCGTTGGTGATCCACATCTTGCTGCCGTTGAGCACGTAGCGATCGCCCTTTTTCTCGGCGCGCAGTTTCATGCTCACCACGTCGGAACCGGCCTCGGGCTCGCTCATCGCCAGCGCCCCCACCCACTCGCCGGAGACGAGCTTGGGCAGGTATTTACGCTTTTGCGCCTCGGTGCCGTTGCGGTGGATCTGGTTGACGCACAGGTTCGAATGCGCCCCGTAGGAGAGCCCCACCGCGGCGCTCGCACGCGAGATTTCCTCCATGGCGATGATGTGCGCCAGATACCCCATGGCGCTGCCGCCGTACTCTTCGGCCACCGTCATGCCGTGCAGGCCGAGTTCTCCCAGCTTGCGCCACAGATCCGGCGGAAAGGCATTCTCCCGGTCGATCTGCGCCGCCCGCGGTGCGATCTCCTGCGCACAGAACGACTGCAGCGTCTGACGCAGCAGGTCGTGCGTTTCTCCCAGCCCGAAGTCGAGCCCCACCGTCTCCATGTTTCCTCCTCCTTTGGTGTTGACGTTGACGTTAACGTAAACCAAACCGGGCCGTTTGCAAAGCCCCCATCAAGTGGCGGCCTCGACGCGCGCCTGCAGTTCCTGGCGTGCGGCCTCGGCCCCCCGGGCATCGTGCCCCAGCAGGCTCAGACACTGGCGCTCGAGCATGTCGATCTCGCCGAGCACCGCCTCGATGTCGCTGCGCTGCTGTTCGAGCGTACGGCGCCGTTCTTCGAGCACGCTGAGGAAGCGGCGCAGTTGCGGTGCCGAATCGTGGCGCCCGTCGTACATGTCGATCAATTCCTTGATCTGCGCAAGCGACAGCCCCAGACGTTTGCCGCGCAGCGTGAGCTTGAGGCGGGCCCGGTCGGCGCGACCGTAGATACGCATCCTCCCTTCGCGGCGCGGCTGCAGCAGCCCCTGATCTTCGTAGTAGCGGATCGTGCGCGGCGTGATGCCGAATTCCCGCGCCAGATCCGAGATGGTGAAAAATTCCTCTGTTCGGCTCATCCTCGCCTCGTCGTTTTTCCGGTAGACTGGTTTCCGTTGACGTCAACGGAACATTACCACATGCAAACCGAACTCAGCTATCCGCACCCCGCCACCCCCGAGCTCGGGCAAGTGGCCACCGTCGCCCCCGGCGTGCACTGGCTGCGCATGCCGTTGCCCTTTGCACTCGATCACATCAACCTGTGGCTGATCGACGACGCTGAGAACCAGGTCGCCCTCGTCGACACAGGGTTTGCCTCGCCCAACGTGCAAGCGGCCTGGCGCGAGGCGCTGCGCCTGCGCCAGCCCTCACGCCTCATCGTCACCCATTTCCACCCCGACCACTTCGGGCTGGCCGACTGGCTCATGCGCGAATGGCGACTGGAACTATGGATGAGCCACTCCGAATTCCTCACCGGGCATGCCGTCTGGCACGGCATCGCCGGCCATTCAGTCGAGGCCATGCTCGCCCTGTTCCGGGCAAACGGCCTCGACGAGGAGCTCGCGGCAGCGCTGGAAGCTCGGGGCAACGCCTACCGCCGCGGCGCTCCTCGCTTGCCCGAGCGATTCCATCGCCTGCACGACGGCGACGAGCTGGTCATCGGCGGGCGCACCTGGCAGGTGATCACCGGCTGCGGCCATTCCCCCGAGCACGTCGCCCTCCATTGCCCTTCGCAGAAACTGCTCATCTCCGGCGACATGCTGCTGCCCAAGATTTCCACCAACGTCGGGGTTTGGGCCGTCTCGCCCGAAGACGATCCGCTTGCCGACTTTCTGCGTTCCCTGGGGCGGTTCAAGCACTTGCCGGAAGATACCCTTGTGCTACCATCGCACGGACTGCCGTTCGTCGGCCTGCACGCGCGCATCGCCCAGCTGCGTGCCCATCACGAAGAGCGCCTGACGGTACTCGAATCCGCGCTGGACACGCCGAAGACGGCGGCCGAGGTGATCCCGACGCTCTTTTCCCGCGCGCTCGACACGCACCAGGTCGTGTTCGCGCTCGGCGAGGCGCTCGCCCACCTCAACCACCTGGTCGCGCTCGGACGCGCCGAGCGGCTGCGCGGCCCCGACGGCCGGCAGCGCTTCGTGCGCACGGGCCCGACCCACTGAACGAGAACGAGCACCAAGGGAACGAAGATGAGCGAGACCCAGACCCCAGCACAAAAGCCGGCCGCCCCGCCGCCGACCACAGCCGAGTTCCCCAACCCCCAAGAAATGGCGAAGATCTACGCCGAGGTGGCCGAGCGGGCCGCCCGGCTGCTGGGCGAGACCATGCGCAAGCAGCTCAAGGAGGGAATCCATCCGCCGGCCGACGAAGTCGGCATCGCGCAGACCTACATGGAGATGATGGCGCGGCTGCTCGCCAACCCCTACCGTCTCGCTCAGGCGCAGATGAACCTGATGTGGGACTACTTCACCCTGTGGCAGCGCTCCATGCTCAAGCTCATGGGCATGAAGACTCCGCCCGTGGTCGAACCGGAAAAGGGCGATCGCCGCTTCAAGGACCCGGACTGGGAAGAGCACTTCCTCTTCGACTACATCAAGCAGTCCTACCTCATCGCCGCGCGCCGTATCCATGAGGTCGTCAGCGACATCAAGGGCGCGGACGAGCGCACGAAGAAGCGCATCGAATTCTTCACCCGCAACTTCATCGACGCCCTCTCCCCATCGAACTTCGCCCTCACCAACCCCGAAGTCTTTCGCGAGACCCTGCGCACCCACGGCCAGAACCTCGTCCGCGGGCTGAAGAATCTCCTGCGCGACCTCGAGGAAGGGCACGGCCAGCTGCGCATCCGCATGACCGACACCAGCGCCTTCGAGCTGGGCAAGAACATCGCCACCACCCCGGGCAAGGTGGTATACCAAACCGAGCTCATGCAGCTCATCCAATACACCCCCACCACCGAGACGGTCTATAAGCGGCCGCTCCTCATCGTCCCTCCGTGGATCAACAAGTACTACATCCTCGACCTGAGGCCACAGAATTCGCTCGTCAAATGGCTGGTCGACCAAGGGCACACGGTGTTCATCCTCTCCTGGGTGAACCCCGACGAGCGCCTCGCCCAGGCCACCTTTGAAGACTACGTGCAAAAAGGCGTGCTCGCCGCGCTCGACGCCATCGAGGAGCAGACCGGCGAGCGCGTCGTCAATGCCGCCGGCTACTGCCTGGGCGGCACCCTGCTCGCCACTGCTGCCGCCTGCCTGGCAGGCAAACGGCAAAAGCGCCTGGGTTCGACCACCTTCCTCACCACTCTCATCGATTTCTCCGAGCCGGGCGAACTGGGCGTTTTCACCACGCCCGAGACCGTGGCGGCGCTGGAGAAGAAGATGCAGGAGCGCGGCTACCTCGAAGGCTCGGAGATGGCCACCACCTTCAACATGCTGCGCGCCAACGACCTCATCTGGTCCTTCGTGGTGAACAACTACCTGCTCGGCAAGGAACCCTTCCCCTTCGACCTGCTGTACTGGAACTCCGACTCCACCCGCATGCCTGCGGCGATGCACAGCTTCTATCTGCGCAAGATGTACATCGAGAACAAGCTCGTCGAACCGGGCGGAATCGAGATCCTCGGCACGCCGATCGACCTGGGCAAGATCAAGCACCCCTGCTACTTCATCTCCGCGGTCGAGGACCACATCGCCCCGTGGCGCACCACGTACAAGGGTGCCCGCCGGCTCACGGGCGCGCCGGTGCGCTTCGTGCTCGGCGGCTCGGGCCACATCGCCGGCATCGTCAACCCACCCTCGGCGAACAAGTACGGTTACTGGACCAACCCGGTCACGCCGCTGCCCGAGGATCCGGAAGAATGGCTGCGCGGCGCCGAACATCACCCCGGTTCGTGGTGGCCCAACTGGAATGACTGGCTGGCGGCGCAGGACGACACGCGCGTGCCGGCGCGCGACCCGGCCCAAGGGAAGCTCCCGGTGATCGAGGACGCTCCCGGCTCCTACGTCAAGGTGCGCATCTGAACGATGCAAGCAACCCCACCGCCGTCGGTGCGACGGCGGTGGTGCTCGACACCAACGCCGCACTCGCGCTGTGGTACTTCGAGGACCCTGCGCTTTCGCCGCTCGCTGCGGCGCTCGCTAGCGGCCGGCTCGTCCCGGTCGCCACCCCGCCGATGATCGCCGAATGGCACTGCGTGCTCGCGCGCGAGGGGTTCGACCCCCAGCGCGCCGCCGCCGCGCGCACCGCCTACGCGGCGCTGCGGCGCGAGCTGCCTCTTCCCGAGCTGGAGGCCCCGGCGCGCTGCCGCGATCCCGACGACCAGAAATTCCTCGTCTGCGCGCTCGCCTACGCGCCGCTTCTCCTCACCCGCGACAAGGCGCTCTTGCGCCTCGCGCGGCACCGCCGCATCGCGCCGCGGCTCGCCATCCTCCGGCCGGAGCAGGCGATGCCCCTTCGAGGCCCCGTTGCGGCAACCGAGATCTCGTGAAGAAATCGTCGCGGGCGGGGCGCTCCCTTACTTGCGCCAGGCGTCGGCCTGCACCAGCGAATCGTCGCGCCAGGCTTCGCGCGCGGCCTTGTTCGCCATCCAGTTGGGCAGGAAGGTGAAGGCTTCGTCGAGCAGGTGCGGCGTGTGCTTGCCCGGCGAATAGCGCAGTGCCCGCTCGAAGTATTCGCGCAGCGCCGGCTTGAAGTTGGGGTGGGCGCAGTTCTCGATGATGACGCGGGCGCGCTGCTTGGGCGAGAGCCCGCGCAGGTCGGCCAGGCCCTGCTCGGTGACGATCACCTGTACGTCGTGCTCGGTGTGATCCACGTGCGAGGCCATGGGCACGATGCAGGAGATGGTGCCGCCCTTGGCGCTCGAAGGCGTCATGAAGATCGAGATGAAGGCGTTGCGCGCGAAGTCGCCCGAGCCGCCGATGCCGTTCATGATCGAGGTGCCCATGATGTGGGTCGAGTTGACATTGCCGTAGATGTCGGCCTCGATCAGCCCGTTCATGGCGATGACGCCCAGGCGCCGGATGACTTCGGGGTGGTTCGAGATCTCCTGCGGCCGCAGCAGGATCTTGTTCTTGAAGTCTTTCAGGTTGGCGTTGAGTTCGGTGAGCGCATCCGGGCTGAGGGAGAAGGAAGTGGCCGAGGCGCAGGTGAGCTTGCCGCAGCGGATCAGCTCGAGCATGCCGTCTTGCAGCACCTCCGTGTAGGCGGTGAGATTCTCGAAGGGACCGTCGCGCAGCCCCGCCATCACGGCGTTGGCCACGTTGCCCACGCCCGATTGCAGCGGCAGGAGGTTTTCCGGCAGGCGCCCCTTTTTCACCTCGTGTTGCAGGAATTCGAGGATGTGGCCGGCGATGCGGCGCGAATTCTCGTCGGGCGGGGAGAAGGGCGTGTTGCGGTCGGGATGATTGGTTTCCACTACCGCGATCACCTTGTCGAGATCGACGCGGTAGTAGGGAATGCCGATGCGGTCGGCCGCCTTGAGGATGGGAATGGGCTTGCGGTGCGGCGGCAGCGCCGTGCCATAGTAGATGTCGTGCATGCCCTCGAGCGCGGGATTCTGCCAGGCATTGACCTCGAGGATGATCTTGTCGGCCTGGTCGAGCCAGGTCTTGTTGTTGCCCACCGAGGAGGAGGGAATCAGCAGGCCGTCTTCGGTGACGCCCGCCACCTCGACCACGGCGATGTCGAGCTTGCCGAGGAATCCGCCCCAGACGAACTGCGCCACGTGCGAGAGGTGGATGTCGATGTACTCCATCTCGCCGGCGTTGATGCGCTTGCGGCAGGTGGGGTCGGACTGGTAGGGCAGGCGCATTTCGATGCCGTCGACCATGGCCAGGGCCCCGTCGAGCTCGGGGGCGGTGGAAGCGCCGGTCCATACGCTGATCTTGAAACGCTGCCCGCGCAGGTTCGCGTCGAGGATGCGCTTGGCCAACGCCGCGGGCACCACTTTGGGATAGCCTGCGCCGGTGAAGCCACTCATACCGACGTTCACGCCAGAAGGAATCAGGGCCGCGGCCTCGTCGGCCGACATGATCTTGCCGCGCAGCTGCGCGTTGAGGATACGGTCGTTCACGCTCATGGTCCAGGAAAAGAGGAAGGGAGACCGGGCGATTCTACCCCGCAAGACATGAGTTTTATATAAAACATCAAAGACTTGCCATATGAATCCCTTTATCCTCCGGTCTTCGAGTAGCCATGGGGATTGGCCTGCTGCCAGCGCCAGGCGTCGCGGCACATCTCCTCGATCCCGCGGGTGGCACGCCAACCGAGGCGCTCGGCTGCCAGGCTCGGGTCGGCCCAGCAGGCGGCGACGTCGCCGGGGCGGCGTGGAACGATCTCGTAAGGGATCGTGCGGCCGCTCGCCTGCTCGAAGGCGCGCACGAGCTCGAGCACGCTATGGCCCCGGCCCGTCCCGAGGTTCACCGCCAGGCATTGCGGCGGTTCGGCGGCGAGCGTGCGCAGCGCCGCCAAGTGCCCCAGCGCCAGGTCGACCACGTGCAGGTAATCGCGCACCCCCGTGCCGTCGGGCGTGGGGTAGTCGTTGCCGAAGACGCGCAGTTTCGGCAGCCGACCCACCGCCACCTGGGCCACGTAGGGCATGAGGTTGTTGGGCACGCCGCCCGGATCCTCGCCGATGCGCCCGGAAGGATGCGCGCCCACAGGGTTGAAGTAGCGCAACAGGGCGATACGCCAGTCGGGCTGAGCGCGGAAGAGGTCGCGCAGCATCTCTTCGACCACGAGCTTGGTGCGGCCGTACGGGTTGGTGGCGCTCAAGGGGTGATCTTCGGTGAGCGGCAGACGTTGCGGTTCGCCATAGACCGTGGCCGAGGAGCTGAAGACGAGCGTCTTCACGCCGCACGCCTGCATCGCCTCCAGCAGACGCAGGGTACCGAGCACGTTGTTGTCGTAATAGGCGAGCGGCTGCGCCACCGATTCGCCCACGGCCTTCAAGCCGGCGAAGTGGATCACCGCCGTGCAGCCGTGCCGCTCGAGCACGCGCACGAGCGTGTCGCGGTCGCGCACATCGGCCTCGATCACCGTCGGCGCGCGCCTGGCCAGTTCGGCCACGCGCGCGAGCGCTTCAGGGTGGCTGTTGGAGAAATTGTCGAGCGCCACCACTTCGTGGCCCGCCATCAAGAGTTCCACACAGGTGTGCGAACCGATATAGCCGGCCGCGCCGGTCACCAGCACCTTCATCCGGTCTTCTCTGGGTAAGGAAAAAAGCGAGATTACCGTGAAAAGGCCCTGCCCGGAACAGCCGCACGGAACACGCTGGTCATGCGTGCATGTTTGTCACGTCAAGCCGGCAAAGAAGCGCCGCTTGGCCAATTCTGTGCATATGAGATACGCCGCGGTGATCGCCAGCACCGCCGCCAGCACGTCGCCCGGCAGCGGCGTGAACTCGAACAGCGCGCCGCTGCCCGGCAGGTAGGGCAGCGCGAGCGTCACGCCGGTCAGCAGCAGCGTCAGCCGCCACAGCAGCGTGCCCGGCCGGCTGCGCCAGGCCGGCCGGGCGGTGCGCACCACCAGCAGCACCCACAGCTCGGTGAGCAGCGATTCCACGAACCAGCCGGTGCGAAAGTGCGCCGGCGCGCCGTCGGTCAGCCACAGCAGCAGCGCAAACGTGAGGCCGTCGAACACCGAGCTGATGAGGCCGAAGGTGATCATGAAGCGGCGGATGGCGGCCACGTTCCAGCGGTGCGGCGTCTGCACGGCTTCTTCGTCCACCCGGTCGGTGGCGATGCCCATGGCCGGCAGGTCCGACAGGAAATTATTCAGCAGGATCTGCTTGGGCAGCAGCGGCAGAAACGGCAGAAACAGGCTGGCCGCCGCCATGCTGATCATGTTGCCGAAGTTGGCGCTGGTGGTGGTGTAGATGTACTTGAGCGTGTTGGCAAAAGTGCTGCGGCCGAATTCGATGCCGCGGCACAGCACGTCGAGATCATGCTGCAGCAGCACGAAATCGGCCGCCTGCTTGGCCACGTCCACCGCCTGATCGACCGAGATGCCGGCATCGGCGGCGTGCAGCGCCGGCGCGTCGTTGATGCCGTCGCCCAGATACCCCACCACGTGGCCGGAGCGCTTCAAGGCCAGGATCAGGCGCTCTTTCTGGTTCGGGTCGACCTCGGCGAACAGGTCCGTGTGGACCGCGCGCTGCCACAGCGCCTCGTCGCGCATGTCGTCGATCTGCGCGCCGGTCAGTACCACCGGTTCGGCGATGCCGACCTCGCGCGCCAGGTGCGCCGCCACCAGGCGGTTGTCGCCGGTGATGATCTTGATGGCCACGCCCAAGCGTTTGAGTTCGGCCAGCGTGCGCTCGATGCCAGGCTTGGGCGGGTCGAAGAACAGCAGAAAGCCCTCGAAGCACAGGTCCGCCTCGTCGCTCGCGTGGTAGGCGGGCTTGGCGTCGAGCCGCCGGCTCGCCACCCCGAGCACGCGGTAGCCCTGTTCGCTCCAGGCGGCGAAGCGCCGTTCGAGGGCGGCTTTTTGCGCGTCGTCCAGGGGAATTTCGGTCTCGCCAGCGCGCAGGCGCCCGCACACCGCAAGCACCGTGGCGAAGGCGCCCTTGGTCAGCAGCAGGGGCGCGCCATCCGGGCCGGCGGCGACGATGGACAGGCGCTTGCGCAGAAAGTCGTAGGGGATTTCATCGAGCTTGCGCCAGGCGGCGGGGTCGAGCCCGGGCGGTGCGCCGGCCGCCTCGATGGCGGCGTCGAGCGGGTTGTCGATGCCGGTTTCGAAGTGGGCGTTGAGGTAAGCGAGCCGCGCCACCCGGGCCGAGGGCTCGCCGTCGGTGCCGAGTGCGCCGTCGAGGCGGATCACGCCCGCCGTCAGCGTGCCGGTCTTGTCGGTGCACAGCACGTCCATGCTGCCGAGGTTCTCGATCGCCGCCAGACGCCGCACGATCACGCCCTGCCGGGCCATGGCGCGCGCGCCGTGGGCGAGCGTGATGGTCATGATGGCCGGCAGCAGCTCCGGCGACAGCCCCACCGCCAGCGCCACCGAAAAGAGCAGCGCCTCCACCACCGGCCGCGCGAAGTACACGTTGATGGCGAACACCGCCAGCGTGAGCGCCACCATGGCCTGCGTGAGCAGCGCACCGAAGCGGCGCAGGCTGAGCTCGAATTCGGTCGGCGGTGCGCGGCGGCGCAGGCGCTGGGCGATGGCGCCGAACGCCGTGCGCGCGCCGGTTTCCACGATCAGCGCCCGCGCGGTACCGCTGCGCACCGAGGTGCCCATGAACACCATGTTGTGGCGCTGCGCGAGCGGCGCATCCGGCGGTGCCGTGCCGGGCGTTTTCTCGACCGGAAAGGTCTCGCCGGTCAGCACCGCCTCGGTGACGAAAAAATCCTTCGCCTCCAGCAGCACGCCGTCGGCCGGAATCAGGCTGCCGGCGGCCAGCAGCACCACGTCTCCCGGAACCACCGCCTCGGCCGGCAGGCTCACTGGCGCGCCGTCGCGCAGCACCGTCACCCGCACCGCCACCCGTGCTCGCAGCGCCGCCACCGCCGTGAAGGCGCGGTATTCCTGCAAGAAACCAAGCCCGCCGCTGCCGAGCACGATGCCGAGCACGATGCCGGCGTCCAGCCACTCGCGCAGGTACGCCGACACCAGCGCGGCGAACACCAGGATCAACACCAGCGGGTCGATGAACTGCTTGAGCAGCAGCGCCGCGGGGGCGAGCGTCGGGCCGTCTGGCAGGCGGTTCGGGCCGTGTTCGGCCAGGCGCCGGGCAGCCTCGGCCGAGCTCAATCCAGTGGGTTCACTCGCCAGCGCCTGCAACAGCCGCTCCAGCGGCCAGGACCAGTAGGCATCGCGCGGGGCGTCGGACATGGCTGGGCTCGCCGGTCGGAAGGGCAAAAGGAAGTATAGAAGACGAAGACCATTCCAGCGCGCCGCAGCGACACGCTTCGCCGGTTGCACTGCTAGAATCGCCCCTTCCCTTTCCCGACCATCCCGGCATGCGTTTCCTTCTCAAGCTCTCCCCCGAGATCATCATCAAGAGCACTTCGGTGCGCAAGACGATGACCAAGATCCTCGCCGACAACGTGCGGCGTCTGGCCGACAAAGACGGCATCGCCTGCCGCGTGCGCCGCTTCTGGGACAAGATCGAGGTCGAAGTGGCCGATGAGGACGGCGCGCGGCTGCAGCAGCGGCTGTGCGACACCCCCGGCATCGATCTCGTGCTGCGCGTGCGGGAGCTCCCTTTGGCCGAGGTCTCGCCGCAGGCCGTGGCCCAAGCCGTGGCCGCGGTCGCCGCGCCCTGGGTGGCCGGCAAGACCTTTGCCGTGCGCGCCAAGCGCAAGGGGCGCCATGCCTTCACCTCGCTCGAACTCGAACGCACGGCGGGCGCCGCGCTCCTTGCCGCTGCTCCCGGGGCCAAAGTCGATCTCACGCACCCCGAAGTCACGGTGGCGATCGAGCTCTCGGGTGAAGTGCTCGAACTCGTCGAGGCGCGCGAGAAAGGGCTTGGGGGGTTTCCGCTGGGCGCGCAGGGCGAAGCGCTCGCCCTCGTCTCCGGCGGGTTCGACTCGAGCGTGGCCGCATTCCTCATGCTGCGCCGGGGGATCAAGACGCACTTCGTCTTCTTCGACCTGGGCGGGGCCGAGCACGAAGCGGCGGTGCAGCAGGTGTGCCACTACCTGTGGCAACGCTACGCCCGCTCGCATCCAGCGCTCTTCATCTCCGTGCCTTTTGGCGAAGTGATCGAGCGGCTGCTTGCCGACGTGCGCGAAGGCTACATGGGCGTGATGCTCAAGCGCCTGATGCTGATGGCCGCGAGCCGCCTGGCCGACGAGCTCGGGCTCGACGCGCTGGTGACCGGCGAGAGCCTCGCCCAGGTCTCGAGCCAGACGCTGAGAAACCTCGCCCTCATCGACTGGGCCACCGACAAGCTGGTGGTGCGCCCGGTGGTGGCGCTACACAAGAACGAAATCATCGCCTGGGCCGAGCGCATCGGCACGCGCTCTTTTGCCGAGCATCTGCCGGAACACTGCGCCGTCATCTCCAGGCGACCGGTGATCCACGGCTCCTTCGAGCGGCTCGCCGAGCTGGAGCAAAACTTCGACTTCACGGTGCTCGACCGGGCGCTCGCCGCGCGCAAGACCTGGAAGATCGAGGCGCTCGCCGCGCCGCCCGAGGCCGGTGAGGCGCTGCCCATCGTGACGCGCAAAGCCCCCGGCGAGATCCTCATCGACATCCGCCCCCCCGAGCTCGCCGACGAAGCGCCACTGCCCGAAGCCGACCTGGCGATTCCCTTCTTTGCCCTGCGCGAAGCGAAGCTACCCGAGGCGCGGCGCTATCTGCTCTACTGCGACCGCGGCCTGCTGAGCCAGTGGCACGGCCGGGCGCTCGCCGCGCGCGGGCTGGACGTGGCGGTGTATCAGCCGGCGCGCGCCGGTATAGTGGCCCCCGAATTTGAGACACCGGTTTAAGCTGTCGTCCAAAGAGGACGATGACATGAGCGAAGGCAAGAAGCGCAAGGTGCATCGCTCAGCGTTCAAGACGAAAGTAGGGCTGGAAGCGCTCAGAGGGGTAAAGAGGCTCAACGAGATCGGGCAGCACTACGGCGTGCATCCAGTTCATGTTGATGAACCTGCTCGAAGCAGCCAATCCCAATCCCCAGATCCGCTTTCATGCGACCGACTTCAAGCCCTCCCACATCGCCGGCGCCCGCGCCTTGGCTGCAGAGGCCGGCCTGCAAGACGCAATCGTCCCCATCCGTACCTGGCCCCTCATGCGGCGATTGGACAATCCGGTCATGGCTGCCCATAATGTGCGATGCAGCACGGACCGTTTTTCCCACCGATCGAGGAAATCGCCATGAGTGACACCACAGCGTACGTGCCACCAAAGGTCTGGAAGTATTGCGCGCCCTCGGGTGGCCGATTCGCCAGTATCAACCGCCCGAGCGCCGGCCCCACCCATGACAAACCGTTGCCGGTGGGCAAGCATCCGCTGCAGCTCTATTCGCTGGCCACCCCAAACGGCGTGAAAGTCACCATCATGCTCGAGGAGTTGCTCGCCCTCGGCCATGCCTGTGCCGAGTACGACGCCTGGCTGATCCGCATCAGCGAAGGCGAGCAGTTCTCCAGTGGCTTCGTCGAGATCAATCCAAACTCGAAGATTCCGGCGCTCGTCGATCGCAGCGGCGCAAAGCCACTACGCGTGTTCGAGTCCGGCTCGATCCTCCTCTACTTGGCCGAGAAGTTCGGTGCCTTCCTGCCCACCGACACGGCTGGACGCACCGAGACCCTAAACTGGCTGTTCTGGCAGGTGGGTTCGGCCCCCTTAGTGGGCGGCGGCTTTGGTCACTTCTACGCCTACGCACCGGAAAAATACGAGTACCCCATCAACCGCTATGCCATGGAGACCAAGCGCCAGCTCGACGTGCTCGATCGCCTGCTGGCCGAGCGTCGCTACATCGTCGGCGATGACTACACCATTGCCGACATGGCCATCTGGCCATGGTATGGCGCTCTGGTGTGCGGCGAGCTCTACCAGGCGGCCGAATTCCTCTCGGTGCAAGACTACAGACACGTACAGCGCTGGGCCGCCGAGATCGCCACACGCCCCGCCGTGATCCGCGGACGCAAGGTCAACCGCACCTGGGGCGAAGAGGACGAGCAAGTACCAGAGCGCCACGATGCCTCGGACTTGGGCTAATTGGGACAATGGGTTCGAGGGTGTAAGATCACGGTGCGCCACGCCTTGCAAAGGCACGCTGCGCTGGTGCGAAACCTCGTCTGATACCCCGGCGCAGCTCGCGCTGGCTTGGGTGTTGGCGCAGGGCGAGGACATCGTGCCCATCCCCGGCACCAAGCGCCGCGCACGGCTGGAGGAGAACGTCAAGGCGCTGGAGGTACGGCTGAGCGCCGAGGATCTGGCGCGCATCGACCGCATCCTGCCGCCCGGCGCCGCCGTCGGGGAGTCGCCAATCGCTGGCGGGCTGAAAATCCCGAGGGAGCGCTCGAGGACGCCGGCTGGGCAGCGAACGCTTATTTCCAACCCTGATTCGCTCGACGGATCACTTTCACCGGCACGGGGCTGACCCGGTACCGGTCCGACAAAGGGGTAGACGATGAACGAGAACATCCGGGGAAAAATCGTGGTAATCACCGGCGCGAGCAGCGGCCTGGGCGAGGCGACGGCGCGCCGACTAGCCGCCGAGGGCGCCATCGTGGTGCTCGGTGCGCGGCGGCTCGAGCGCATCCAAGCGCTAGCGGCCGAACTGGGCGGCGAGGAGAAGGCGCTGGCCCTGCGAACCGATGTGACCGACCGTGGTCAGGTGGAGGCGCTGGTCAACGCCGCGGTGCAGCGCTACGGGCGGGTCGACGCCATACTCAACAACGCCGGCCTGATGCCCCATTCACCGCTGGAGCGGCTCAAGGTCGATGACTGGGATCGCATGATCGACGTGAACATCAAGGGCGTCCTGTACGGTATCGCTGCGGCCCTGCCACACATGATCCGCCAGCGATCCGGACACATCCTCAACGTCGCTTCCGTCGCTGGCCACAAGGTGCGCGCCGGCAGCACGGTCTACTCGGCCACCAAGCACGCGGTGCGCGTGATTTCCGAAGGTCTGCGCCAGGAAGTGAAGCCCTACGGCATTCGTACCACCATCCTCTCCCCCGGTGCGGTGGCCACCGAGTTGCCGAACAGCATCACCGAGCCGGATGTGGCGGAGAACGTCCGCAAGCTCTACGAGATCGCCATTCCTGCCGATGCCTTCGCCCGGGCCGTGCTCTTCGCGATGAGCCAGCCGGACGACGTGGACATCAACGAGATCCTGTTTCGCCCCACCGCGCAGGAATACTGAGACTGAGGTCTTTGCGCCGAGGCATCAACCCGGCGGGTGATTCGCTCGCCGCCGAGCACCAGGCCTTGCCGTCTCGTCCGTTTCAAGGGAGCCGCCATGACCACCCGCAAACCGCAAATCGTCATCACCTATTGCACCCAGTGCCAGTGGCTGCTGCGGGCCGCCTGGCTTGCCCAGGAACTGTTATCCACCTTTGCCGACGACCTCGGGCGGGTGGTTCTGGAGCCGGGCACCGGCGGGGTGTTCCGCATCACCTGTGACGGCGAGCAAATCTGGGAGCGCCAGGCCGACGGCGGCTTCCCCGAGGCGAAGGTGCTCAAGCAGCGCGTCCGTGACCGCATCGCTCCGGGCCGTGACCTCGGCCATAACGACCGCCACTGAACGCGCTGCAGGAGTGCCAAGGGACAGCATGGAGAGCACCAACGTATTTTCTCGTCTGCATGGTACCGGCCGGTGCAAAGGGCCATGTGGCAGTGGCGCCGCTCGACGAATTCCGTGTGGGAGGACTGGTGCGCGATCGGCCCACCGAAAGAAGTCCGGCTCAAGCGCAGGAACGACAGAAAGACGCGCCCGGCCCCGTGGCGCTTGATGGGCGGCTCGGGCCTCAGAGGGCACTTTGGTTCACTCGCTTGGCCAATGCCTCGGCGCTTTCCTTGCGCTCGCTATAGCGGTCCACCAGATACGGCACCGCGTCGCGCGTGAGCAGCGTGAACTTCATCAGCTCCTCCATCACGTCCACGATGCGCTCGTAGTACGGCGAGGGCTTCATGCGGCCGGCCTCATCGAACTCCTGGTACGCCTTGGCGATCGAAGACTGGTTGGGGATGGTCAGCATGCGCATCCAGCGCCCCAGCACGCGCATCTGATTCACCGCGTTGAAGGACTGTGAGCCGCCCGAGACTTGCATCACCGCCAGCGTCTTGCCTTGGGTCGGGCGTACCGCGCCAACCGACAGCGGAATCCAGTCGATCTGGGTCTTCATTAGGCCACTCATCGCACCGTGCCGTTCCGGCGAGCTCCATACCATGCCTTCGGCCCACTGCACCAGCTGGCGCAGTTCCCTGACCTTGGGGTGATCTTCGCTGGCGTCGTCCACCAGCGGCAGGCCCGACGGGTCGAAGAAGCGCGTCTCACCCCCGAGCGCGCGCAGGATGCGCGCCGCTTCCTCGGCGGCCAGGCGGCTGTACGAGCGCTCGCGCAGCGAACCATAGAGCAGCAGAAAGCGCGGTGCATGGCTGGCACGTGGGGGCGTCAGCAGCCGTTGCCTGTCGGGCTGCTGGAATAGCGTGGCGTCGAGATTCGGCAGATCGATGAGCGCGTCAGACATCTTGCCCCCGCGCATCCACCACCGGTTTGCCGTCTTCCTTGCTGAACGCGCCGCGCTGCGGCTGCGGCAGGATCTCCAGCACGGTTTGCGCGGGGCGGCACAGGCGCGTGCCCAGCGGCGTGACCACGATGGGCCGGTTGATCAGGATGGGATACTGGAGCATGAAGTCGATCAGTTCCGCGTCGCTCCATTTCGGATCGGCCAAGCCCAGCTCCGCATAGGGCGTGCCCTGCTCGCGCAGCACCGCGCGCACCGGCACGCCCATGGCGAGGATCAGCTGCTCGAGCGTGTCGCGCTCGGGCGGCGTTTTGAGGTACTCGATGACGATCGGCTCCTCGCCGCTGTTGCGGATCAAGGCGAGCACGTTGCGCGAGGTGCCGCAGTTGGGGTTGTGGTAGATCGTGATGTGGCTCATGATGAAAGGCTTCCTATCTATGGGCGGGCTGCGCGCCGCGTTCGTACCAGCCGCGTGAGCGATTGACCACGTGCACGACCAGCAGCATCACCGGCACCTCGATCAGTACGCCGACCACGGTGGCCAGCGCGGCGCCGGAGTGCAAGCCGAACAGGCTGATGGCGGCGGCCACCGCCAGTTCGAAGAAATTGCTCGCGCCGATCAGTGCCGAGGGGCACGCGACGCTGTGCTGCTCGCCCGCCTTCCGGTTGAGCCAGTAGGCCAGGCCGGCATTGAAGAACACCTGGATCAGGATCGGCGCCGCCAGCATGGCGATGACCAGCGGCTGGTGCAAAATGGCTTCTCCCTGAAAGGCGAACAGCAGCACCAGGGTCAGCAGCAGCGCGGCGATCGACAGCGGACCGATGCGCTCCAATGCCTGATCAAACGCGGCCTGGCCTCGGCGCAGCAGCGCACGGCGCCAGAGCTGCGCGAGGATGACCGGGATCACGATGTAGAGCATCACGGAAATCAACAGGGTATCCCACGGCACGGTGACGGCCGACAGGCCCAACAGCAGGCCGACGATGGGCGCAAAGGCGAATATCATGATGACGTCGTTGAGCGCCACCTGCGACAGCGTGAACACGGGGTCGCCGCCAGTCAGCCGGCTCCAGACGAACACCATCGCCGTGCAGGGCGCAGCGGCCAGTAGGATCAGACCGGCAACATAGCTGTCGAGCTGGTCGGCAGGCAGCCAGTCGGCGAAGAGCCGTTGGATGAACAGCCAGGCGAGGAGCGCCATCGAGAACGGTTTGACCGCCCAGTTGACGAACAGAGTGACGCTGATGCCACGCCAGTGCTGGCGCACCTGACCCAAGGCGCCGAAGTCCACCTTCAGCAGCATGGGAACGATCATCACCCAGATCAGCACGCCGACCGGGAGGTTCACCCGAGCGACTTCCATGTGACCGATGGCCTGGAATACGCCGGGCGCGAACTGCCCGAGCACGATGCCGGCGACGATGCACAGCAGCACCCACACGCTCAGATAGCGCTCGAAGACGCTCATGGATTCAGGCGCTCGCGCTGATTGCACGGCTTCGCGGGCTGCGTCCCGCGTGGCCGTCCCGCTGCGCCGATGCTGCACCACCCGGGCTGCGACGAGATGAGCGCCAGGCGATGGGGCTCAACACGCGATGCAGGCATGGGAATCGTCGCTGGCTTGGCACACGCCGCCCTGGCAGCAGTGCTCGGTCAGATAGCCGAGCAGGTCATTCATGTGGCCATACTCGGCGCGGTAGATCAGGTTGCGGCCCTGCTGCTCGATCGTGACCAGGCCGGCACGGGCCAGCTCCTTCAAGTGAAAGGACAAGGTGTTGCGGGCCACCTCCAGCTGCTCGGCCAGCACGCTCGGGGTGAGCCCTGCAGGGCCGGCGGCGACCAGTGCGCGGAACACGCGCAGCCGTTGGGTATGGGCCAGGGCACTCAGGGCGGATACGGCTTGGGTCTCATCCATAATTCAATGATACCACGTCTATTGAATCATCGCGCAAGAGCTCAACAGAGCAAACTTCAGGCGTGCAGCGTTGCGCCAGCGCTCTATACTAGCCTAGCGCGGGTGGACGACGAGGCCACGCGCCGGGTCTGGAACAGAGCGACTATCCTTTTGTTCGGTGTTTGTTCGGTGGCCATGCGCATTCTGCGGCACGGCTCATCGGTGCAGCTGCTGCTGAATCGCTACAAGGAGCACCGTCGTCGGGCGTTTTCCTGCAGCGGTGATGAACAATGACCCGCGCGGGTTCGTGATGGGTCCGCCGCGCCCGCATCTGCAGAAAAACACAGGGCGCCGCGAAAAACCGTCGCGAGCGGCTGCAGGGCAAGGCGCACGGAGCGCAGGAGGCGAGACATATCATGAAGATAGGCGAGCATCCGAGCACCGCGCAACGCCGCCATGCAGCCGCGCAGTAGGTTGTTCGAGGCGCCCCACAGATGCCCCCTTTTTCCGTTGGAGTATCGCCATGTCCCGATTGTCCCACACCCGTTTTTCCGTACTCGAGCTCGCGCCGATCCGCGACGACGGCACACCTGCCCAGGCGCTGCATAACGCACTGACCCTGGCCCGCCATGTCGAGGCGCTCGGCTTCACCCGCTTCTGGGTCGCCGAGCACCACAACATAGACGGCATCGCCAGCGCCGCCACTGCG
The DNA here is from genome assembly GCF_001418245.1 of Tepidiphilus thermophilus. NCBI lineage: Bacteria > Pseudomonadati > Pseudomonadota > Hydrogenophilia > Hydrogenophilales > Hydrogenophilaceae > Tepidiphilus > Tepidiphilus thermophilus. Next base: position 217,647 of record NZ_LIPU01000003.1, on the reverse strand, counting down.
GTGCTGATCGGCTACATCGCCGCCGGCACCTCGCGCATCCGCGTCGGCGCTGGCGGCATCATGCTACCCAACCATGCGCCGCTGGTGATCGCCGAGCAGTTCGGCACGCTGGAAGCGCTCTATCCGGGGCGCATCGACCTCGGCCTGGGCCGGGCGCCGGGCGCCGACCCGTTCACCGCCCGCGCCCTGCGCCGCGACCGCCTCGGCAGCGCCGACGACTTCCCCGCGGACGTCGAGGAGCTGGAATACCTGCTCGGACCCGCGCAGGACGGTCAGCGGGTCGTCGCCATGCCCGGCGTCGGCAGCCAAGTGCCGCTCTGGCTGCTCGGTTCGAGCCTATTCAGCGCCCAGCTGGCGGCGGCCAAGGGCCTGCCCTACGCCTTCGCCTCGCATTTCGCACCGCGCTACATGCACGAGGCGATCCGCCTGTACCGTGAGAATTTCCGCCCCTCGGCAGTGCTGGACGAGCCCTACGTGATGCTTGGCGTGCCGCTGGTCGCCGCGCCGACCGACGAGGAGGCCCAGTACCTGGCCACCACGGTGTTCCAGCGCGTGCTGGCGCTGATCCGCGGCCAGAGCCTGCGCTTGAAGCCGCCGGTGCGGAGCATGCAGTCGCTGTGGCTGCCCCACGAGCAGGACGCGGTCGGCAGCTTCCTCGGCATGGCGGTGATCGGCGGGCCGGAAAAGGTCCGTGCGCGGCTCGACGCGATCCTCGAGCAGACCGGCGCCGACGAGCTGATCTTCACCTGCGACGTCTACGACCCGGACGCGCGCCTGCGCAGCTTCGACATCCTCGCTGGGCTGCGCGACTGAGCGCGGCGCAGGGGCCTTCGGCGCTCATGCCGGCACGCGCGCCAGACGCCTCCGCACCTATGCCGGGAAGGGCTTGTGATGGGGATGCTCCGGTTGCACATTTCATCCGCGCTGTCCGCATGCCAATGCGCGCTGCAAGGAACAAGCGCCGGCGCCCCATACGTATCGCTCGAGCATCGTGTCGTGTCATGCGATCGAGGAGGGACGTCTGGCCTGAACCGCCTCGCTCTATCAAGGAAAAGGCGAGAGGAACACCGGGGGCTTTCGTTCATCGCTTCCGTTGAAGCAAGCCCCGCCGTTCATGGCGGTGAAGGAGTGCGCCGATGCCATAGCCGTCTTTGTCATCCCCTATTGAACGTGATGGGCACCTCGAAAAACCCCTCTACCCCCAGTCTCTGATAAAATCCCTCTGTCCTGATTCGAGAGGAGCCTGAACCATGGCACGCCGCACCGCGATCCAGCCCGACCTCTTTGCCGCAGAAGAACATCGCGCCAAGCTCGATCGCTTGGGCGATCCCCTGCAGGAGATGGACTCGGTGATCGACTT